>JBOHBY010000164.1:0-6402 GCA_050698635.1 Spirillospora sp. | reverse complement strand
GTGCAGGACGCTGGAATGCTCGACGGCGCTGACCACCAGGTGGCGCCCGACCCGCCGGCGCGCCAGCAGCCCGCCGAGGACGGCCAGCTGCACCGCCTGCGTGCCCGACGACGTGAACGACACCTCGTCGGCGCGGGCGCCCAGGACCTCGGCCACCCGGGCGCGGGCCCGGTCGAGGAGCACGCGGGTGCCGCGCGCCGTCCCGTACAGCCGCGCCGGATCGGCCCACCCGGCGTCGAGCGCGTCCAGCAGCGCCCGCCGCGCCGCCGGATGCAGAGGCTCGGTGGACGCCGCGTCGAAGTAGGCCACCTCGAAGGGGACGGGGCCCGGCGCGCTCGGTTCGGCCACGCGGAAACACTAACCCGGCACCCGATCGGGGGTACCCGCGACCCTCGCGCTAGTGTGTCCATCGCACGTGTGACAACTGATCTCTCCGCCCGGCCGACCCGGGCTTTCATCCGTGGGGAAGGCATTCCGTGAGTCCGACCCGCTCTAGGGAGCGGCGTACGCCTGTGCGCAGTCGCCGCGCATTGAAAAGCGCCGGCGCGCTGGCCCTGCTGGCGCTGTCAGCCACCGCGTGCAGCGGCAGCCGGCTCGGCATGCCCGAGCCGATCAGCGAGCAGGGCGAGCGCATGCTGCACCTGTGGCAGGGCTCCTGGATCGCGGCGTTCGCGGTCGGGGGCGTCGTCTGGGGACTGATCATCTGGGCGATCCTGTTCCACCGCAAGCGCTCCGACGACCTGCCGCCGCAGGTCCGCTACAACATGCCGATCGAGATCCTCTACACGGCGGTCCCGTTCGTCGTCATCGCGGTCCTGTTCTACTTCACCGCCCGTGACGAGAACTACGTCGAGAAGACCACCGCCAATCCCGCGGTCGTCGTCGACGTGACCGGGTACCAGTGGAGCTGGCAGTTCGACTACAAGGAGAAGGACGCCGCGGGCAAGGAGCAGCTCGTCGCGCGCGTCGTCGGCCAGCCCGTCGCGCCGAACGGGCCCGCGCCCGCCAAGCCGGTGATGACGATCCCCACGGGCAAGACGGTCCGCGTCCGCCTGCACTCCAACGACGTCATCCACTCGTTCTGGGTCCCGGCGCTGATCTACAAGAAGGACGTCATGCCCGGCTACGACAACGAGTTCGAGTTCACGGCGAACAAGACCGGCGTGTACGAGGGCCGCTGCGCCGAGCTCTGCGGTGTCGACCACAGCCGGATGCTGTTCCAGCTCAAGGTCGTGTCGCCCGAGGAGTACACCAAGTACATCGCCGATTCCAAGGCCGCGCTGGCCGGGGGAGGTGCCCGGTGACCACGACGAGCCACGCCCCCACCGCGCCGCCCGCCGCGACCCGGACGACCAAGGGCCGCATCCTGGCCTCCTGGATGTCGTCCACCGACCACAAGGTGATCGGCTACCTGTACCTGATCACCTCGTTCTTCATGTTCCTGTTCGGCGGCATCCTGGCGCTGATCATGCGCGCCGAGCTGTTCGAACCGGGCATGCAGGTCGTCAGCAACGAGCAGTTCAACCAGCTGTTCACCATGCACGGCACGATCATGCTGCTGATGTTCGCGACGCCGCTGTTCGCGGGGTTCACCAACGTCATCATGCCGCTCCAGATCGGCGCGCCCGACGTGGCGTTCCCGCGGATGAACATGCTGGCGTACTGGCTGTTCCTGTTCGGCAGCCTCATCGTCATCGCGGGCTTCCTGACCCCGGGCGGCGCGGCCAGCTTCGGCTGGTTCGCCTACGCGCCGCTGTCGGACGCGGTCCGCTCGCCGGGCATCGGCGGCGACATGTGGGTGATGGGCCTGGCGATGTCCGGGTTCGGCACCATCATGGGCGCGGTCAACTTCGTCACCACGATCCTGTGCATGCGCGCGCCCGGCATGACGATGTTCCGGATGCCGATCTTCACGTGGAACGTCCTGCTGACGTCCATCCTGGTGCTGATCGCGTTCCCGGTCCTCGCCGCGGCGCTGCTGGCGCTGGAGGCCGACCGCAAGCTCGGCGCGCACATCTTCGACGCCGCCAACGGCGGCGCGCTGCTGTGGCAACACCTGTTCTGGTTCTTCGGGCATCCGGAGGTCTACATCATCGCGTTGCCCTTCTTCGGCATCGTGACGGAGATCCTCCCGGTGTTCAGCCGCAAGCCCGTCTTCGGCTACATCGGACTGGTGTTCGCGACCATCTCCATCACGGGCCTGTCCATCACCGTGTGGGCGCACCACATGTTCGTCACCGGCCAGGTGCTGCTGCCGTTCTTCTCGTTCATGTCGTTCCTCATCGCCGTGCCCACGGGGGTGAAGTTCTTCAACTGGGTCGGGACGATCTGGCGAGGACAGCTGACGTTCGAGTCGCCGATGCTGTGGTCGCTGGGCTTCCTGGTGACGTTCCTGTTCGGCGGCCTCACCGGCGTCATCCTGGCGTCGCCGCCGATGGACTTCCAGCTGTCCGACTCCTACTTCGTGGTGGCGCACTTCCACTACGTCGTGTTCGGCACCGTGGTGTTCGCGATGTTCGCGGGCTTCTACTTCTGGTGGCCGAAATGGACCGGCAAGATGCTCAACGACACGCTCGGCAAAATCCATTTCTGGCTGCTGTTCATCGGCTTCCACGGCACGTTCCTCGTCCAGCACTGGCTGGGCGCCGCGGGCATGCCGCGCCGGTATGCCGACTACGCCGACGAGTTCCAGGGGCTGAACGAGGTCTCCAGCATCTTCTCGCTGGTGCTCGGCGCGTCCATGCTGCCGTTCTTCTACAACGTGTACATCACGTGGAAGCGGGGCAAGCGCGTCGAGGTCGACGACCCGTGGGGCTACGGCGCGTCGCTGGAATGGGCGACGTCGTGCCCGCCACCGCGGCACAACTTCAACTCGATTCCGAAGATCCGTTCCGAGCGGCCCGCGTTCGACCTGCACCATCCGCATGTGGGCGCCAAGGGCGAGCTCGCCGGGACGAAGGGAGAGTAGCCGATGCGCGTCCAGGCGTTCTTGTTCTACGGGTCCGCGCTGTTCTTCCTCGCGACCGACATCGTGTACTGGCTCTGGTCGGAGGACTGGACGGGCACGACGGCGCTGGGGATCGCGGTCGGGCTCGCCGGGCTCATCGGGTTCTACATCCATTTCACCGTCCGGCGCCTGGAGGCGGCCAACGGCGGCCCGCTGTACGAGGACGATCCCGAGGGGAACATCTCGGACGCGGCCGGTGAGCTGGGCTTCTTCAGCCCGCACAGCTGGTGGCCGCTGTTCCTCGGGCTGTCGGCCGCGGCCATCGCGCTCGGCGTCGTGTTCGGCTGGTGGCTGGTCATCCTCGGCGCCGCCGCGACGCTGATGTCGACGATCGGCCTGGTGTTCGAGTACTACCGGGGTCATTTCGCCCATTGATCAGTAAAAGAACCCCATGAGGGGCCGGTATCCGCATTTTGCGGGTACCGGCCCTTTCACATACTGGGCGCCGTTCCAGCGACATGGCTGGAGGGAGGCGGACCGATCGCCCAGTAGGACGACCGGGGGGACCACATGCGGGTGGGTGGCTCAGGACCGGGAGACCGGGGACTGCGGACGGTCGCCGTGCTCGTCGGCGCCGGAATGGTCGCGGGGGTGGCGGCCTGCTCGGGCGGCGGCGAGCCGGACGGCCGGGACGCCGTGGAGCTCACGGTGTCGCCTGCGGGCGGCGGGGGACAGCTCAGGCCGGACAGCCCCGTCGCCGTCCAGGCGTACCGCGGCACCATCGAGGACGTGACCGTGACGGCCGGCGGCGGCCGGGTCGAGGGCGAACTGAACGCCGACAGGACGCGGTGGCGGTCGCGCTGGACGCTCGAACCTGGCGAGACGTACACGGTCGGCGCGACGGCGGTCGGCAAGGACGGCAGGACCCGGACGGTCAGCAGCCGCTTCACCACCGCCAAGGTCACGAAGACGAACGACCTCACGCTTGAGGCGCCGTACAACAAGGAGACCGTCGGCGTCGGCATGCCGATCATCATGCGGTTCGACAAGGCCGTGCAGGACAGGAAGGCGGTCGAGCAGGCGCTTGAGGTGCGGTCCGACAAGACCGTCGAGGGCGCCTGGCACTGGTTCGACGACAAGCAGGTCGTGTTCCGGACCAAGCAGTACTGGCCCGCCCATACGAAGGTGACGTTCCAGGCCCACCTCAGCGGTGTGCGCACAGGCGGGGACGTGTACGGCGGCAAGAACTACGCCGTCGACTTCAAGGTGGGCGACTCGCACATCTCCACGGCGGGCGAGGACAGCCACAAGATGGTGGTGAAGGTCAACGGCAAGAAGGCGCGCACCATCCCGACCAGCATGGGCAAGGGCGGGGCCCGCATGTTCACCACCACCAACGGCGTCCACCTGACGATGGCCAAGGAGGACCCCACCGTCATGACGTCGGACTGGATGGGCGTCAGCCCGGGAAGCGCCGGCGGCTACAGCCTCACCGTGTACAAGTCGGTGCGGATCTCCAACAGCGGCGAGTACGTGCACGCCGCGCCGTGGTCGGTCGGCAGCCAGGGCAGCGCGAACGTCAGCCATGGCTGCATCAACATCAGCCCGTCCAACGCGAAGTGGTTCTACGGCCTCGCCCAGCGCGGCGACGTGGTGACGGTGACCGGGTCGAACCGGGAACTGGAGCCCGACAACGGCTGGGGCTACTGGCAGCTCAAGTGGAACGACTGGGTGAAGGGCAGCGCGCTCCAGCGGTCGGTGACGACGGCCCCGCGCGCGGACGCCGCGACGCTCTCCGCGCAACAGGGCGTGGAGCGGCCTGGCAAGCCGCGTGCAGAAGGCGACTGACCGAGATCGTCAGCGCAGCGGTGGCGGCTCCTGGACGTGGTGCATCCGCGCCCAGGAGCGCGCCATCGCGATCCGGTCGGGACCCGACGGGTGCGTCAGCCAGAGCAGGTACTCCATGGCGTCGGGGTTCAGGTCGGAGATGTTGCGCACCGACAGCTCGTGCTGCATCGACACGAACGTCGCCGGGTCGCGGGTGAGGTTCAGGGCGTGCGCGTCCGCCCGCGCCTCGATGCGCCTGCTGACGAGGTTCTGGACCGGGGCGCCGATCTGTGTCCCGGCCGCGACCAGCGCCAGGACGAGCGCGATCGACCGCGGGTCGGCCGCCCCGCCGGAGCGGCGTTCCGGCGGGCCGGTGGAGGCGACCCCCGCGCGGCTCAGGAGACGCGGAGAGGTCATCAGCAGGTAGAGCAGGCACATGGCCCCGGCGATGCCGAGCGCGCCCACGAGCGTCCCGTACAGGACGTCGTCGCGCTTGGCGTGGCCGAGCTCGTGCGCGACGATCGACTCGACCCGGGCGGGCGGCGACTTCAGCAGCGTGTCGTACAGGACGATCCGGCGCGTCGACCCGAACCCGGACACGTAGGCGTTCAGCGACGTCGTCCTGCGGGACGCGTCGGCGACGAGCACGTCGTCGACGGGCACGCCGTCGCGCTCGGCCATCGCGAGCAGGTCGGTGCGGAGCTGCCCCTGGGGCAGCGAGTGGAACTTGTTGAACACGGGCTCGACGGCGATCGGGTAGATGAAAGACACCAGGACGACCAGGAGGAAGCCGCCCGTGTCGGCGCCCGTCCACCAGTAGCGCGGGAAGCGACGCACGACCCCGTACAGGAGCAGCAGGGCGATCGTGTAGATGACCCAGGTGACGCCGAGTGACTTGAGCTGGTCGACGAACCACGCGGGCCACGACTGTGTCGACAGGCCGTAGCGGCGCAGCACCGACTCGCTCCAGATGTCGAACGGCAACCCGGCGACGCGCAAGAGCGTCGTCAGCGCGACCGTCGCGACGATGATTCGAAGGAGGCGGCGAGGGGTGCGGGCGGTGACCCAGCCTATGAAGCGTGCGCCTAGCGGAGTGAAGCCCAGCGCCAGGATCACGACCAGGCCGACGACCAGGCCCGTATAGGCGGGCGGGTTGATCGCCGAGTCGAACGCCTTGGACCGGGCGATCTCGGACGGCGAGAAGTCGAGCGCCGGGCCGGGCTCCACGCGTCCGCCGGGGACGTGGCCGGGCAGCGGGTTCCACGGTGTGGTCAGGGCGAGGACGACCGCGACGGCGGCGAAGAGCCCAGCGGCGGCGACGGCGGCGGCGATCCGCGCCCGTCGCATGCCGCCGGCCTGTCCGGCCTCGCTTTCGGCCTCGCTCACGAGAGCTCCTTCTGCAGGTAGCCGCGCCACTGGGCGGTGAAGCGGGCCCGGGTGAGGCGCAGCACGTCGCGTAGCGCGGCCTCCTCCGGGACGCGCCCGGCGGTCCGGTAGAGCCGCACGAGCGTCGCCTCACCGTACCGGTCCGCGATCATGCGGCAGGCGAGCCAGGCCTCCTGGTAGGCCTGGGAGAGGCGCGGCGAGCCGCCGGCGAACGCGGCCGCGGCGGGCAGCGCGGACGGGAC
>JBOHBY010000163.1:0-5218 GCA_050698635.1 Spirillospora sp. | reverse complement strand
GTACAGCACCGCCGCCGCGACGCCGAGCGGCAGCAGCACGATCCCCGCGGCCGTGGCGGCCGCGCGTCCGGCGCCGTACCTGCCGCGGCCGGTGACCAGGCCCGTCCACCAGCCGAGGAACAGCCCCGCGCACAGGCCGGGGAAGGACGCGACCGCGCTGACGAGCACGTCCCGGTTGGCGACGTGCGCGGTCTCGTGGGCCAGGACGGCGGCGAGCTCGGCCGGTTCGAGGCGGGCGCGCAGCCCCTCGGTGACGCACACCACCGCCGAGCCGGGGCCCGATCCGGCGGCGAAGGCGTTCGGCATCTCCAGCGCCGACACGGCGACGCGCGGCTTGGGCAGCCCGGACGACATGCACAGCCGGTCGATGATCGCGTGGAGTTCGGGCTCCTCCTCGGGGCTGACCAGGCGGGCGTCCATCGCGTAAAGGGCCAGCCGGTCGGCGGCGCGGGCCGACAGCACCGCGAGGGCGACCGCGACGGCCATCGCCACCGCGCCCCACACCGGACCGGCGAGGAACGCGGGCAGCATGGCCGCCGCGTAAACGAGCACGACCAGGACCGCCGCGACGAGCATCCGCCAGGTCAGCCCGGAGTCGGATTCATGGGAGGGCGTCATGAACTGACATTACGCCGATCTTGGACGGCGTACAGCGTCCGATGACGCACAGCCTGGTCACCGGCCGGTCACAGGCCCAGCGCCCGGGACGGTCAGAGGCCGGGGGCGCCCCAGACGGGGAACCAGCGGCCGAGGTCGTCCTCGAAGGGAAGGTCGGCGCCCACGGCGCCGCGGACCTGGAGCTCCAGCGCGTTGTCGCGCTTGTCTCCGGGGAGCGGGGCGAAGGGGTAGAACGTGCCGCGCTTGTAGAGGTAGACGAGCGCGAGCGCCTGCCCGTCGGGGCCGCGGAAACCGGCCAGCGAGCACAGCAGGTGCGGGCCGAACCCGCCCGACTCCAGCGTCGCGTTCACGGCGTGCAGGTCGGTGACGAGGCCGGTCAGTTCGTCGGGACGGTGCTCGGCCAGCAGCCACGTGTAGCCGTAGGTGTCGGTGCTGATCTCGACCTTGGGGCCCTCGTCGGCGTCCAGCAGCTCCTGGACGTCGCGTTGCAGCCGCGCGAACGCGCCGCCCTCCGCCGCGCGGAAGCACACCGAGCCGAGCCCGGTCGGGACGAACCCCGTCGCCGCCTCCAGCGTGATCGCGGCCGTGGACAGGGCGAAGAGCCGGTCGAGGTCGGGCTTGACGGGCTTGGAGCGGCCGAGGAGCGTGTCGAGGAACCCCACGGCTCAGGCACCCCTGCTCAGCTCGCCGGAGATCTTCGAGAGCTGGGCAAGGCGCTTGTCGAGCGTCGGGTGGGTGGAGAACAGCGACGAGACGCTGAAGCCCCGGCCGAGCGCCGGGGTGAAGAAGAACGCGTTGAACGCCTGCGCGGACCGCAGGTCGTTCGTCGGGATCCGCGCGATCTCGCCGTGGACCTTCGTCAGCGCGCTGGCGAGGGCCGACGGGCGGCCGGTGAGGAGCGCGGCGGCGCGGTCGGCCGACAGCTCCCGGTAGCGCGACAGCGCCCGGGTGAGCATGAAGCTGACCGTGTAGGCCAGTGCGCTCGCGGCGACCACGGCCAGCAGGATCAGCCCGGTGTTCTGGTCGTTGCTGCGGCGGCCGAACCCGCCGAACAGGCCGATCTGCAGGCCGACCCGGGTGATCAGGCCCGCGCAGATGCCGAGGAACGACGCGATCGTCATGACCGCGACGTCCTTGTGCGCGACGTGCGCCATCTCGTGGGCGAGGACCCCTTCGAGCTCGACGGGGTCGAGGCGGCGCAGCAGGCCGGTGGTGACGCAGACCACGGCCTTCTTCTGGTTGCGTCCGGTGGCGAACGCGTTCGGCACGTCGGTGTCGGCGATCGCGACCCGCGGCTTCGGGGCGTCCGAGAGCGCGCAGATCCGGTCGACGACGCCGTGCAGTTCTGGCGCCTCCTCCGGGGTGACGACCCGTCCGTGCATGGCGAACAGGGTCATCTTGTCGGAGAAGAAGTACTGGGCGAGCAGGAAAAGCGCCGCCACGGCCAGCGCGGCGAACGCCCACTGCGGCACGAAGACGAAGAACGCCCCCACGGCGACGACGTAGACCAGCCCCAGCAGGAACATCGTCACGAGCATCCGCGAGGTCAGCCCCCTGTCGGAGGCGTATCGCGTTCTGGCCATGCGGCCACCCCCTGCTTCCCGATACGCGGTCATTCGGTTGTTACAACGTACGGGACCTTGATTTTGTGCCTGGCTGTCCAATTCGGCAGGACGGCCGGGCCCGCGTTCCACTCGGGCTATTCGGGGATCAGCCCCTCGTCGCCGAGCATGGAGCGCACCTCGTCGATGTGCGCGTCGGCCGGCGGAAGGATCAGCTCGGACGGCGCGAGGCTGTCGGCCGGCAGCGGCTTGCCCACCTTGCGGACGTTCTCCAGCAGCGCGTGCAGCGCGGCGCGGAAGCTCGTCTCGTCACCCGACTCGATCGCCGACTCCAGCTCGTCGTCGAGGGTGTTGAGGGCGGACAGGTCTTCCGCGGCCACGTCGAGCTGGCCTTCGCCCATCAGGCGGACGATCACTGGGTACCCCCCGGCTTCTCCTGCCAGTTCACCTGGTGGGGGGCCTGCTGGGGGGTGTCCTGCTGCTGGGGCTGCGCGGTCGGCGTGCCCTGGTTCAGCTCCTTGGGCGCGGGGCCCTGGCCGAGCTCGGCCTTGAGCTGCTCCAGTTCGAGGTCGACGCCGGGGCCCGAGCCCATCCGGTCGAGCTCGGCCTGGATGTCGTCGCGCGGGCCGGAGAAGTCCTCAAGGGCGCCGGAGGCCAGCAGCTCGTCGATCGCGCCGGCGCGGGCCTTCATCGTGTCGGTCTTCTCCTCGGCGCGCTGGATCGCGAGGCCGACGTCGCCCATCTCCTCGGAGATGCCGGAGAACGCCTCGTTGATCTTCGTCTGCGCCTCGGCGGCCGTGTAGGTCGCCTTGATCGTCTCCTTGCGGGTGCGGAAGGAGTCGACCTTGGCCTGCAGCCGCTGGGAGGCGAGCGTCAGCTTCTCCTCCTCGCCCTGCAACTGCTGGTACTGGCCGCGCAGGTCGTTCAGCTGGCTCTCCAGGCCGGACCTGCGGGTCAGCGCCTCGCGGGCAAGATCCTCCCGGCCGACCTGCAACGCCTTCTTGCCCTGGTCGGTGAGCTTGGTCTGCTGCTGCTCAAGCTGGTTGATCTGCAGTTCGAGACGCTTGCGCGAGGTGGCGACGTCGGCGACCCCCCGACGGACCTTCTGCAGCATCTCCAGCTGGCGCTGGTAGGAGTAATCGAGGGTCTCGCGGGGATCCTCCATGCGGTCCAGGGCTTTGTTCGCCTTGGACTTGAAGATCATCGACATTCGCTTCATCACGCTCATCGCGCGGCGCCGGTCCCTTCGTGCTGTCGCCTCAGTCGTGAACTGGGCTCAATGACCACTGCTGGGGTTCTTATCACCCTACGCGTTAACGCGCGAGGCAGCCACGATGTTCGCAGCCGGTAGTCTGATCCCGTGTTCAAGCGTCGTACCCCGGAGGCCCCGGCGAATCCTCCTGAGGTAGTAAAGCCGGGAGGCAAGGGCCGTCCCACGCCCAAGCGCAAGGAAGCCGAGAAGCGCAACCGTCAGCCGATCACCGCACCGGCCTCCCGCAAGGAGGCGTACCGCAAGGTCAGGGAGCGGCAGGCCGACGATCGCGCCAAGGCGCGCAAAGGCATGCAGAAGGGGGACGAGAAGCACCTGCTCAAGCGGGACAAGGGCCCGGTGCGCAAGCTCGCGCGCAACTACGTCGACTCGCGCCGCACGGTCGGCTCCTACCTGATGTACGCCATGTTCGCGATCGTGCTGCTGAGCATGCTGCCGATTCCGGTGGCGCGGTTGCTGGTGCTTTTCGCGCCGCCGCTGCTGCTCGTCGTCGTGTTCGCCGAGGGCCTGATGCTCAGCCGCGGGATCAAGCGGCTCGCCGCCGACCGGTACCCGGACGAGGACGTGAAGGGCGTCGGGCTGTACGCGGCGATGCGCGCCATGCAGATCCGCCGGCTCCGCGTCCCGAAGCCGCAGGTCCGGGTCGGCGAGAAGGCGAAGGTCTGACCCCCGGTCCGCATGCCGCCGGTGGGGCGCCGTCCTGCGTGGGGTTCCCCGGATCGCGGCGGGCTAGGGTCGGGGCCATGGAGTTCCGAAACCTGGGCCGGAGCGGCCTGAAGGTCAGCGAGATCGCGTACGGCAACTGGCTCACCCACGGCTCCCAGGTCGAGGAGGACGCGGCCCGCGCGTGCGTGCACGCCGCCCTCGACGAGGGGATCACCACCTTCGACACCGCGGACGTCTACGCGGGCACGCGCGCCGAGGAGGTCCTCGGACGCGCGCTCAAGGGGCAGCGACGCGAGGGCCTGGAGATCTTCACCAAGGTCTTCTGGCCGACCGGGCCGGGGAAGAACGACCGGGGCCTGTCCCGCAAGCACATCGCCCAGTCGATCGACGCGTCCCTGCGCCGCCTCGGGACCGACTACGTCGACCTGTACCAGGCCCACCGGTTCGACCACGAGACGCCGCTGGAGGAGACCCTCCGGGCGTTCGACGACCTCGTCCGGCGGGGCAAGGTCCTGTACGTCGGCGTGTCGGAGTGGCGGGCGGAGGAGATCGCGCGCGCCCTGGAGATCGCCGACGAGATGGGCTTCGACCGGATCGTCTCCAACCAGCCGCAGTACTCGATGCTGTGGCGGGTGATCGAGGAGGAGATCGTCCCGCTCTCCGAGCGCGAGGGCGTCGGCCAGATCGTCTGGTCGCCGATCGGGCAGGGCGTCCTGACGGGCAAGTACAAGCCCGGGCAGCCGCTGCCGGCCGGGTCGCGCGCCACCGACGACAAGGGCGGCGCCGACATGATCAGGCGCTACATGAGCGACGACCTGCTGGCCCGCGTGCAGGAGCTGCGGCCGATCGCCGACGGTCTCGGGCTGTCGATGGCGCAGCTCGCGATCGCCTGGACGTTGCAGAACCCGAACGTGTCGGCGGCGATCGTGGGGGCGTCGCGTCCGGAGCAGGTCGCCGACAACGTGAAGGCGGCCGGGGTGGAGCTGGACGCCGGCGTGCTGAAGCGGATCGACGACATCCTCGACCCGGTCGTCATCCGTGACCCTGCCAGGACCGTGAGCCCGCCCCGCCGTTCCTGACCGCGTCCGCAGTCATGGAAGGG
>JBOHBY010000162.1:0-4770 GCA_050698635.1 Spirillospora sp. | reverse complement strand
GGCCCGACGTGGTGCTGCTCGACGCGTCGCCGCCGTCCGCCGACGGCATCGGCAGGCTGGCGCGCTCCGGTGCGCGGGTGGTCGCCGTGACGGCCGAGCAGGACCCGCTCGTCCTCGTCCAGGCGGTCGCGGCGGGCGCCCACGGATGCCTCGTATACGGCCATTTCGAGCCCCACGGGCTCGCGGACGTGCTGGTCACGGCGGTTCGCGGCGAGTCGACGCTGTCGCGTCCCGTGGTGACCGCGCTCGTGCGGTGGATACACGACGTCGGCGGGCCGCGGACCGACCCCGGGCTGACCGCGCGGGAGGCCGAGATCCTGGAGCTGATCGCCGCCGGGCTCACCAACCGGGAGATCGCCCGGCGGCTGGTCATCACGGAGAAGACCGTGAAGAACCACGCCCACCAGATCTACAAACGACTGGGCGCGGTGGACCGCGAGCACGCCACCGCACGCTGGTTGGAATTGAATTCGGTGACCGATGCAACGGACGTCCTCTAATCCCGTCCCGCGACTGCGGATAACCCGGCATCCACACCTCTAATGGGTCCTAGGACCGGGCCCACGCCAAGATGGGCCCCTCCGTAGCCTTTACATGCACACTCAGTTACCGCATGATCTGTTGGGCCGCGTTCCAAAGACCATTAATCCATTTCCGGCATGGTTGTGAACGGCTGTTGAATTTCAGTTGCCGTCGTCCATGCGTCCTGGGGAGGCTTGGTGAAAGTCGTACGCCGTCCAGCGCTCAGCGCCCTGATCGGGCTGCTGATCGCGGCCGCCCTGATCGTCGGCCCCCCGCGCACCGCCTCGGCCGCGGGCCCCCGCGTCGATCTCCAGGTCCTCGTCGTCACCGACGGCGGCGCCTCGGTGTCGGCCGTCGCCGAACGGCTGAGGACCGAGGGTGTGCCCTACAAGACCGTCGACCTGACCGACGCCCGCCGTCCGAGGATCGACGCGGACTTCCTGGCCGACACCGTGGACGGGGTGCCGCGGGCCAAGTACCAGGCGGTCGTCCTGCCCAACGCGTCGCCGTTCCAGGACGCCGCCGAGATGAAGGCCGTCGCCGACTACGAGGTCAAGTTCGGGATCAGGCAGCTCGACGCCTACGTGTACCCGAACGCCGACGTCGGCATGAACCCGCCCGCCTACGCGGGGAACCTGGACGGCATCGTCGCCGAGGTCACCGCGGCCGGGCGCGGCGACGCGTTCCGGTATCTGCGCGGGCCCGTCAAGTTCAACGACCTCGCGCCCGACATCAACGAGAGCTACGGCTTCCTCGCGACCCCGCTGCCGGACGACAAGGCCACCGGCCGGACGTTCACGCCGTTCGTGACCGCGCAGGCCCAGGGGGTCACCGGCACCCTCGCCGGCGTCTACGCCCACGACGGGCGCAGCGAGATGGTGCTCAGCTTCAGCGCCAACCACGAGCAGTGGCAGTCCAGGACGCTCGGGCACGGCCTCATCACCTGGCTGACCAAGGGCGTCCACCTCGGCCACAACCGCAACTACCTGAGCGTCCACGTCGACGACGTGTTCATGCCCGACGCGCGGTGGAGCACCGAGGACAACTGCACGCCCGGCGAGGACTGCCCCGACGGCACCACCACCCCCGACATCCGGATGGAGGTCGACGACGTCGCGTACGCCGCCGCGTGGCAGCTCAAGCAGAACTTCAGGCTCGACATGGCCTACAACGGCGCCGGCAGCGACGAGTGGAAGAAGGAGCACGGCATCGACCTGCTCACCGAATCGCTCCTCGCGCTCAAGGCCCAGTTCCGCTGGCTGAACCACACCTACGCGCACGAGTTCCTCGGCTGCGTGCAAGACCTGAAGGTCAGGCCGTGGGAGTGCGTCCGGGACCCGGACACCGGCGAGATCGAATACGTCGACGAGGACGAGATCGAGCAGCAGATCAACAAGAACCTCGAATGGGCCGACGAGCACAACCTCCCGGTGCCGCCCGAGGACGTCGTGACCGGTGAACACTCGGGCCTGCGCGTCCTGCCGCAGCAGCCCGAGGACAACCCGAACCTCGAACCGGCGCTGGACCGGACCGACATCGCCTGGCTCGCGGGCGACGCCTCCCGGGAGCCCGCGTCGCGCGCGCTCGGCCAGGCGCGGACGCTCCCCCGGCACCCGATGAGCGTCTTCTTCAACGTCGCGACCGAGGCCGAGGAGGTCGACGAGTACAACTGGATCTACACGCGCCGCTCGGACGGCGGCAGCGGCCTGTGCGAGGACCGTCCCGACACGATGACCTGCATCAAGCCGCTCGACTCCAGGACCGGGTACACGTCGTACATCGTCCCGTCCGACACGCGGATCACGCTGTCGCACATCACCGCCAACGACCCGCGGCCGCACTACGCGCACCAGTCGAACATCACCGAGGGACGCATCCTGTACCCGCTGCTCAACAGCGTCCTCGGCGAGTACCGGTCGGCGTTCGCCGACAACGCGCCCGTCGTGAACGACGCCATGTCGCCGCTCGGCTCCGAGCTGCTGCGCCAGGACCTCTGGCGGGCCGCGCTGAAGGACGGCGCCATGGACGACGGCGACGTCACCGCCTACGTCCAGGACGGGAAGGTCACCGTCCGCGGGCCCGACGACCTGGAGATCCCGGTCACCGCGCCCGAGGGGACGCGGGAGGGCTCAGGCGGCAGGGCGTTCGGGCAGGCGTACGCCGGCGACCGGTCCGCCTACCGGGCCGGGGAAGTGACGCTCACGGTGCCCGGAGCCTGACCTTGGAGATCACCCTGGTGACGGAGGGGACCTATCCGCACAACTTCGGCGGTGTGAGCGTCTGGTGCGACCAGCTCGTCCGGGGCATGCCGGAACACGAGTTCACGGTCCTCGCGCTCACCGCCACCGGGGCGGAGCCCGTCGTCTGGGACCTGCCCGGACACGTGGAGGTCGAGCCCGTCACGATGTGGGGGCCGCCCGCGGGGCGGCCCCCGTCCCGCCGGGAGGCGCGGGAGTTCGAGCGGCTGTTCCGCTCGTTCCTCTACACCCTGATCTCCCCGTCACCGCGGATGACGGACGTATTCCCGCACATCCTGCGCGGGCTCTTCGAGTTCGGCCGGACACACGACCTCGGCGCGGCGCTGCGCACCGAGGGACCCGTCCGGTGGCTGATGGACGCCTGGTCCGACCGGGCGGCCGAGTTCGACCGGCTGGGCGTGCGGCCGACCGTCCACGACGCGCTCACCACCATCGACCTGCTGGAGCACATGCTCCGTCCGATGCACGGCCCGCCCCCGCGCGGCGACGTCGTGCACGCGGTGTCCAACGGCATCCCCGTGCTGCCCTGCCTGGCCGCCAAGTGGACCTACGGGACGCCGTTCTGCCTCACCGAGCACGGCATCTACCTGCGCGAACGCTATATCGGGATGCGGCGGGCGCGGTATCCGTACCCGGTCAAGGCGGTGCTGCTCGGCTTCATGCGGCTGCTGTGCGTCGCCGGGTACAAGGCCGCCGACCTGCTGACGCCCTGCAACCTCTACAACCAGCGGTGGGAGGTGCGGTGCGGCGCGGACGCGGAGAACATGGAGACCGTCTACAACGGCGTCGACCCGGCCCGCTTCCCCGCCGCCGGGCCCGAGCCCGCGCACCCCACGATCAGCTGGGCAGGACGCGTCGACCCGATCAAGGACCTGGAGACCCTGATCCGCGCGTTCGCGCTGGTCAAGGACGAGGTTCCGGACGCGAGGCTGCGCCTGTTCGGCGGCACGCCGACCGGCGGGGAACGGTACCGGACCCGCTGCGAGACCCTCGCCGCCGACCTCGGCGTCGCCGAGCACACGGCGTTCGAGGGCCGGATCGACGACATCCGCGACGCGTACGCGGCGGGGACGGTGGTCGCGCTGTCCAGTATCTCTGAGGGGTTCCCCTACACCCTGATCGAGGCGATGACCTGCGGCCGGGTGACGGTCGCGACCGACGTCGGCGGGGTGCGCGAGGCGGTCGCCGACACCGGGCTCGTCGTCCCGCCGCGGTCGCCGCGGAAGATGGCGGACGCCTGCCTGCGCCTGCTCGGGGACGAGGTGTCCCGGCGGCGGCTCGGCCGCGCGGCGCGGGAGCGGGCGCTGGAGCTGTTCACCGTGGATCGTGCCGTGGACGCCTTCCGCCTGATCTACGACGGCCTGACCACGCCGGGCGCGCCGGGCACGGCCGGTGCGGCGGAGTCCGCGGCGTCCGAGGCGAGGTCGGCATGACCGCGCCGAACGCCGTGCCGGGTGATGTCGAGGCGCTGCGGGAGCGTATGGCGGACCTGTGCGCGGGCGCCGTCGACGCGCTGGAGGTCACGGCCGGGCTGGAGGCGGAGGGCATCAACGACGAGGCCGCCCAGGGCTACGGCCACCCGGACGTGTTCGCACTCGCCGAGGACCTCTACACCCGGACGCCCCGGCGCCCGCCGGCCCCCGAGAAGGCCGAGGCCCCGTGGCTGGCGGTGCCCTGGCGGCACCTGCTGCGCGGCGTCCTGTTCGGCCTGCCGGGCCTGTGCTACATCATGGGCGCCCCGATGCTGAACGGCAGCGGCGCCGGTGCGCTCCTGGTGTTCTCGCTCCTGCTGTCGTGGATGCTGAGCCAGGGGACCGCCTACCTCGGGTACGTGCGGCTGGGGTTCGGGAACCAGGCGGCGGCGAACCGAGTGCTCCGGTACGGGCTCGCCGCCGGGCTGCTGGTCGTGGTCCCGGTGACGGCCACGGCGGCCGCCGTCACGGGGGCGGGCGCGATGGCGGCGGCGCTGTCGGCCGGGCTGTGCGGATAC
>JBOHBY010000161.1:0-2090 GCA_050698635.1 Spirillospora sp. | reverse complement strand
CGACCTCACCGCCGCGCTGGTCGACGCCAACGGCGGGCGGCGCGTCGACACCGTCCTGGAGATGACGGGCGGGACGGTCACCGACCAGAGCCTGCGCGCCCTCGCGCCGTTCGGGCGCCTCGCCTTCTACGGGATGGCGTCGCGCACCGAACCGTCGCCGGTCCGGCCCGCCGCGCTCCTCGCGCACTCCACCACGATCTCCGGGATGTGGCTGGCGCACGTCTTCCAGCTGCCCGGCGACAGGATGCGCGGCATGCTCGACGACCTGTTCGGCCTCGCGATCGGCGGGCGGCTCCGCGTCGTCGAGGGCGGCGAGTACGGGCTCGCCGAGGCCAGGCGCGCACATGAAGACCTGCGCGCCCGCCGTACGATCGGCAAACTCGTCCTCGACCCGTCCCGCTGACCTGCGGGATTCAGCCGACGAGGCCGTTCTCGTAGGCGTAGACGACGGCCTGGGTGCGGTCGCGCAGCGCGAGCTTGGTCAGCACGTGCCCGACGTGCGTCTTGACCGTCTGCTCGGCCAGCACCAGCTCCCCGGCGATCTCGGCGTTGGACAGCCCGCGCGCGATCAGCCGCAGCACGTCCAGCTCGCGCGGCGTCAGCGCCGCGGTCGCCTTCGGGCTCGGCCGCTGGTGGCGGCGCCGCCGCGCGAAGTCGCCGATCAGCCGGCGGGTGATCGACGGGGCGAGCAGCGCGTCCCCGCCCGCGACGACCCGCACGCCGTTCACCAGGTCGGCCGCGGACGCGTCCTTCAGCAGGAACCCGCTCGCGCCGGAGCCGAGCGCCTCGTACACGTACTCGTCCAGGTCGAACGTCGTGAGGACGAGCACCCTCGGCCGCGCCGTGGCCGGATCGGCGTCGGGATCGGCGTCCGGGTCGGGCGCGCCGACCAGCTCGGCGGTGGCGGCCAGGCCGTCCATCTCCGGCATCCGGATGTCCATGACGATCACGTCCGGGTCGAGCCGGCGGGCCATCTCCACCGCCTCGCGGCCGTTGCCCGCCTGCCCGATCACCTCGATCCCCGGGTCGGAGGACAGCAGCGCCGCGAGCCCGTCGCGGATCATCACCTGGTCGTCGGCGATCAAAACCCGAATGGTCACGACGCCAACCCTACGGCCCCCGAAGAGCGCGTTCCTCTGGGGGGGACGACCCCCCAGACCCCCCGAAAGCCAGATTGATCGACGCCCTCCACTCCGCTGGCGCTCCGTTCCGGACGTCGATCAATCTGAGTCTCCGTAGGGGAGTTCCGCCACGACCGACCAGCCGACCTCGTCGCGCGGGCCCACGTCGAGGCGGCCGTCGAGCATCGTCACGCGCTCGCGCATCCCGACCAGGCCGTGCCCGCCGCCCTGCGACTCCGCGGGCGTGCTGCGCGGCCCGTCGTCGACGACCGACACCCGCACCGCCTCCGTGCCGTACTTGATCTCGATGTGGACGCGCGCGCCCGGCGCGTACCTTGACGCGTTGCTCAGCGACTCCTGGACGATCCGGTACGCCGACAGGTCCACCCCGGCGTCCAGCGGCCGCGGCATCCCGACGACGACGGTCGCGACCGACAGCCCGGAGCGGCGGGCCGCGGAGACCAGGTCGTCCAGCCGGTCCAGGCCGGGCTGCGGGGCCCGCTCGGCGCCCTCGTCGTCGGAGCGCAGCATGCTCACGACGCGGCGGGTCTCGGTGAGCGCCTCGCGCGCCGCGTCCCGCACCACCCCGAACGTCTGCTTCGCCGCGTCCGGCAGGTCGGGGATCTTGAACGGCGCGGCCTCCGCCTGCATCGCGATCACCGACATGTGGTGCGCGACGACGTCGTGCAGCTCGCGGGCGATCCGGGCGCGCTCCTCCAGCACCGCCTGCCGGGCGAGGTCCTCCCGGTGCTGCTCCTCGCGCCTGCGCAGCTCCTCCACGGCCGAGTGCCGGCCGCCGACCGCGTCGCCGAACGTCAGCGCGACCGCCGCGATCCCGGCGAGGATCATCCCGAACCAGGCGGGCATCCCGACCACCACGGCGGGCACCAGCACCCCGCCGATCGTGACCGCGCCGACGCCCACGGTCGTCTGCCGGTCGGAGCCGACCCCGACGAAGAACAGGATGAC
>JBOHBY010000160.1:0-1601 GCA_050698635.1 Spirillospora sp. | reverse complement strand
ACGTCAGCGTCTACCGCAACGACCGCATCCCGGAGGGGCAGAGCGGCGGCATCGGCGTCCGCGCGGCCCGCCTCGACCTGCCCAGGACGGTCGGCCTCACCACGTCCGCCGGCACCTGGCTCAACGCGGGGACGGCCCGGTATCCGGCCGTCGTCCTCGGGTCCGAGGCGGCGGAGCGGCTCGGGGTCGGGGCGCCGAACGTCCAGGTGTGGCTCGGGTCGCAGTGGTTCACGGTCGTCGGGATCCTGGCGCCGAACCAGCTCGCGCCGGACCTGGACTCGGCCGCCCTCGTCGGCTGGGACGCCGCCGTCGCCCGCCTCGGCTTCGACGGCCACCCGACCACCGTCTACACCCGGGCCCGCAAGGACGCGGTCGAGAACGTCCAGGAGCTGCTCGCCGCGACGGCGAACCCGCGGGCGCCGACCGAGGTCGAGGTCAGCCGCCCGTCGGACGCGCTCGCCGCCGAGAACGCCACCGACCGCGCGTTCACCGGCCTGCTGCTCGGCCTCGGCGGTGTCGCGCTGCTGGTCGGGGGCGTCGGCGTCGCCAACACGATGGTGATCTCCGTCCTGGAGCGGCGGGCGGAGATCGGGCTGCGCCGCTCGCTCGGCGCGACGCGCGGCCAGATCAGGACACAGTTCCTCACCGAGTCGCAGCTGCTGGCCGCGCTCGGCGGCGTCGGCGGCGTCGCGCTCGGCATCGTCGTCACCGCCGTGTTCGCCGTGACGCAGGACTGGCCGACCGTCGTCCCCGCCTGGGCCATGGCCGGGGGGATCCTCGCGACCCTGCTCATCGGCGGTGTCGCGGGCCTCTACCCGGCGATCAGGGCCGCCCGCCTCCCGCCGACCGAGGCCCTCGCCTCCCCGTGACCCGCGCGAGCGGTATATGCGAACATATGTTCGTGTCGAACGGTGCCACGATCCTGCACGCCGATCTGGACGCGTTCTACGCGTCGGTGGAGCAGCGCGACGATCCCGGCCTGCGGGGGCGGCCGGTGATCGTCGGGGGCGGGGTGGTGCTGGCGGCCAGCTACGAGGCCAAGGCGTACGGGGTGCGGACGGCGATGGGCGGCGGGCAGGCGCGGCGCCTGTGCCCGCGCGCGGTCGTCGTCCCGCCCCGGATGGACGCCTACAGCGCCGCGAGCAAGGCGGTGTTCGCCGTCTTCCGGGCCACGACACCGCTGGTGGAGGGGCTGTCGATCGACGAGGCGTTCCTCGACGTCGACGGGCTGCGCCGTGCCCCGGTGGACGTCGCCGAGCGGCTGCGGCGGGAGGTCGCCGAGGAGATCGGGCTGCCGATCACCGTCGGGGTGGCGCGCACCAAGTTCCTCGCCAAGGTCGCCAGCGGGGTCGCCAAGCCCGACGGGCTCCTGGTCGTCCCGCCGGACGGCGAGCTGGACTTCCTGCGCCCCCTCCCGGTGCGGCGGCTGTGGGGCGTCGGGCAGGCGACCGCCGAGAAGCTCGCCCGCTTCGGCGTCACCACGGTCGGGGACGTCGCGGACATGCCCGAGCCCACGCTGGTGTCGCTGCTCGGCCCCGGCGCCGGCCGCCACCTGCACGCCCTGGCGCACAACCGCGACCCGCGCCCGGTGCGGACCGGGG
>JBOHBY010000159.1:0-2877 GCA_050698635.1 Spirillospora sp. | reverse complement strand
GACGGGCGACACGCCCGGCGGCACGACGGCCACGGCCACCGCCCCGGCGCCTGGCGAAGCCCTGGAAGGCGACGGGACATCCGGTTCGCCGTCCGTCCCGGAAGCGGGTGACACCGGCGGCGGGGCGGAGGAGGAGTCCGCCGGGTCGCGGCGCGGGCGGCGCGGACGGGGGCTGTGGGAGCTGGCGCGCCGGCACCCGGCCTTCAGTGTGATCATTGCCACAGCGGCGCTGCTGCGGCTGATCGCGATGCTCGGCTACCAGCCGGTGATGTTCTTCAACGACAGCTTCGACTACCTGCACGTCGCGACCGACCCGTATCCGCATCCGCTGCGGCCCGACGGCTACTCGTTCCTGCTGCTCATTCTCAAGCCGTTCCACAGTTTCGTGCTCATCGCCGCCATCCAGCACCTCATGGGCCTGGCGATGGGCGTGATGATCTACGCGCTGCTGCGGCGGAAGTTCCGGCTGCCCGGCTGGGGTGCCGCGCTCGCCGCCGCGCCCGTGCTGCTGGACGCCTACCAGCTCCAGCTCGAACACCTCGTCCTGTCGGACACGATGTTCACCTTCCTGGTGATGAGCGCGGTGACGCTGCTGCTGTGGCACGACCGGCCGTCCTGGAAGATCGGCGCGGCGGTCGGCCTGATCGTGGGGATGGCGTGGCTGACCCGGTCGGTCGGCATGCCGGTGCTCCTCGGCGTCCTGGTGTACATGCTGATCCGGCGCAGCGGCTGGAAGCTCCTGGCGGCCACGCTGGTGGCGTGCATGCTGCCCGTGCTGGCCTACATGGGCTGGTACAAGGCCGAGAGCGACAAGTTCGCGATCACCGAGAGCAACGGGATCTTCCTGTACGCGCGGGTCTACAAGTTCGCCGACTGCCACCAGATGAAGGACCTGCCCGTCAGCGAGTACGCGCTGTGCACCGAGCCCGCCAACCGGCTGCCCAACTCGCAGGACGGCATCTGGAACGCCCAGTCTCCGCTCAACCGCTATACCGGGACGCGGTTCAGCCCGGAGAACAACGCGCTCGGCAACGACTTCGCCAAACGCGCGATCGTCGCGCAGCCGCTCGACTACCTGCGGGTCGTCGCGCACGACTTCTTCCGGGTGTTCCGGTGGGAGCGGACGGTGTTCCCCGACGAGGCGACGTACTCGCAGTACGAGTTCGAGAAGAAGAGCAAGCCGCTGCCCGACTGGCACATGGCGGGCGGCGGGATCGCGTCCGCGGAGGCCAGGGCGTACGAGCGCGGCGAGGCCCGCACCCAGGTCGTGGAGCCGTTCGCGGGGGTCGCCCGCGGCTACCAGGACGTCTTCTACCTGCGCGGGACGCTGATCGGCGGCATCCTGCTGATCGGGCTGGCGGGGCTCGTCCCGCTGTGGCGGCGGTTCGGCGGCGAGGCGCTGCTGCCGTGGACGCTCGCGACCGGCCTGCTGCTGGCACCGGCCGCGACGGCGGAGTTCGACTACCGGTACGTGCTGCCCGCCATCCCGCTCGCGGCGCTGGCCGCCGGGGCCGCGTTCAGGCCCGAGGCGCGCGGGACCGCCGCCGCCTGGACGCGCCACCTCGCCGCCCTCCCAAGGACGGCCCGGACGGGTCGCGCAGAGGAAAGCGGTTCAGGCAAGGCGGCATCGCAGGACGCCCCCGAGACCCCGGCGGGCTAGCGCTCGGTCAACGCTCCCCGGGCATGCTCACCAGGCGTGCATGCGGCGGAGGTGGAACACCATCGCCACGTCACTGCCGCTTCGCACCTTCGGTGCCTCGCCGTGCCTGCCCTTCGTCGCGGAAAGGGCCTTGACGTTCTGGCTCTGGCACTTGGGGCAGGAACGGTCCACCCAGGGTGTCGTGCAGGGTTGCCCGCCGCGCTCGTAGATGACGGCCGCGTTCCCGTGCCCGTCACCGTAATGGCGGACGTCCAGTTCCTCGTCCCAGGACGTTCCGCAGTTGAGGCACTCGAAGACCCAGACCTCGTGGCTCGACCATGCGTCCTGCATGGCACTCACCTCCGCATCCGTGGTGACGCCACCAACTCCATAGTGCGCCCGCCGCGCGCCACCGACGCGGTTCATTCCCCGAAAGAACCGTTTCGACCGCTCTGATTCCATTTCCTGGCCTGGACGACGGCGTCGTAGACGACGCGTTTCGGGGCGATGTTCTCCTTGGCGACCTCCGAGATGGCCTGTTTGCGGGGCGTCCCGGCGTCCTCGCGGGCGGCGACGGCGGCCGCCAGGTCCGCCGGGTCGGACAGCCCCTCCGGCTCTGGCGCCCCGCCGACCACCAGCGTGATCTCGCCGAGCACGCCGCCCTCCGCCCACGCCGCCAGTTCGCCGAGCGGCCCCCGGCGGATCTCCTCGTAGGTCTTGGTCAGCTCCCGGCACACGGCGGCGGGACGGTCCGCGCCGAACGCGTCCGCCATCGCCGTCAGCGTGACCGGCAGGCGGCGCGGGGACTCGAAGAACACCATGGTGCGGGGCTCGGTGGCCAGCGCGTCCAGCCGCCTGGCCCGCTCGCCCGGCCTGCGCGGCGGGAACCCCTCGAAGCAGAACCGGTCGGTGGGCAGCCCGGACGCGACCAGCGCGGTCGTGACGGCGGACGGTCCTGGCAGCACCGACACCGGCACGCCCTCGGCGACGGCCGCGCGGACGAGCCGGTACCCGGGGTCGGAGACGCCGGGCATGCCCGCGTCGGTGATGACGAGGACGTCGCGTCCGGCGAGCAGTTCCGCCAGCAGTTCCGCCGCCCGCGCCTTCTCGTTCTGGTCGTGGTACGACACGACCCGCGCGGTGAGCGGCACGCCGAGGTCGCCCGCGAGCCGCCGCAGCCGCCGCGTGTCCTCGGCCGCGATCACCGGCGTGTCCGCGAGCGCCGACCGGAGCCGCGC
>JBOHBY010000158.1:0-2822 GCA_050698635.1 Spirillospora sp. | reverse complement strand
GTGCAGGACGGTGCGGGAGGTCATCTCGCGCGGCTGAATCGCGAATGCTTCCATATAGGTAAGAGGGCTCGCGGGCCCTGTTATGTGACGGGCCGGCGCGGTGAGAGACCCATTTCACACCCTCCGGCGAGGGTCGCCGCACCATCAGGCCACGTGCGTGCTGACCAGGGCCGGGCGCGGTCGGGGGCGGAGCCCGGGGCGCGGGGCGGGGCGGGGGCGCGGTTGGTGGCGGCGGTGAGCATAGGGTGGTGCGCCATGGCACTGCGGATCGTTCAGGTGAACTTCAAGGCCCGGGACGACGCGGCCCTCGGCCGGTTCTGGGCGGAGGCGCTCGGCTGGCGCACGTCCAGCGAGGGGCCCGGCGTGACCAACCTCGAACCCGAGGGCGCCGACTGGCCCGATCCCGCCGGTTTCTACATCGACATCGTCGCCGTCCCGGACCCCGAGACGGTGAAGTACCGCGCGCACCTCGATCTCGCCACCACCTCCGCGGCCCATCAGGAGGAGCTGGTCGCGCGGCTGAAGGGCCTGGGCGCGACGCCCGCGGACATCGGTCAGGGCGACGTCCCGTGGACGGTCCTGGCCGACCCGGAGGGCAACGTGTTCTGCGTGCTGGAGCCCCGCGACACCTACCGGGACACCGGCCCGATCGCCGCGGTCGTCGTCGACTGCGCCGACCCGCGGGCCATGGCCCGGTTCTGGGACGCGGCGACCGACTGGACCCCGCGCGAGGAGTCCGGCGACCACGCGGCGCTGCGCTCGCCCCTGGGCACCGGCCCGTACCTGGAGTTCCGCCGCGTGCCCGGCGCGGTGACCGGGTGGAACCGTGTCCATCTCGACCTGCTGCCGCAGCCCATGGACGGCAGGGCGGCGGAGGTGGCCCGGCTGATGGAGCTGGGCGCCGTCGCCGTCGACATCGGTCAGGGCGAGGTTCCGTGGACGGTGCTGGCCGATCCGGAGGGCAACGAGTTCTGCGTCCTCGGCCGCGCCGCCACAACCACCTGACACACGACCACCTGACACACGACACCCTGACACACGACACCCTGACACGGCCGCGTCCGCCGCGCGCCGCCTCCCCGCCTTCGCGTCGGCGGTGAGGTCGCGGCTGGGAAAAACCGTTTGGGCTGTTCTGTCGCGTTCCGGTAGGTTGCGTGCGGCCCGCACCCGTGAGGACAAGGACGAATCCCGCGTGACCCCGCCTGCTCTTCGGACCTGACACCTTCTTCCGCTCACCTGTGACCGGCGCTCGCGGCGCCGGTCCCGCCGGGCTGCCCTGGCGCGCCCGGTCGTTCAGCGTTCGAGGCCGCGCGTAATCGGTCTCGTGTCAGGTCCTGAGAGATCATGTCTTCACAACCTCATACCGTGCTGCCCTGGGTCGTCCGCCGGACCGGGCTGCCGCTGCTGACGCTGCGGTGCACCGGCTGCCCCTCGCGGTCGGCCACCACCGGCGAGGGCAGGTTCCGCGTCAACGCCAACGGCAAGCTGCTGGACGTGTGGCTGCTGGTCCGCTGCGTGTCCTGCGACCGGACCGGCAAGCTCACCGTGCACGAGCGGGCACCGGTCAGATCCTTCGACCCGGCCGAGCTCGACGGCTACCGCGCGGGCGATCCCGGTCTGGTCGCGTCCAGGCTGCTGGATCCGCTGCTGGCCCGCCGCAACCACGTCACCCTCGACTGGACGGGCGCCTGGCGCCTGGACACCCCACCGCCGGGCCCCGACGAGCCCTGGACCGGCCACTCGTCGACCGGCCGGCCGTCCAGCGGCCGGGTCTGGGCCGACCAGGCGTGGCCGGTGCGGGTGGGGGTCGAGTTCGCCGACCCGGTGCCGGTGCGGCCGGACCGGCTCATCGCGCGGGGGCTCGGCCTCAGCAGGAACCAGGCCCTGCGCCGCATCAAGTGCGACACTCCCCTGCGCCGTCCGACCACCACCGGATTCACCTTCACCGTCATGCCCGGGCACTCCCCCGGAGCGTGACCGCACCCGGCCGGGCGGCCGAGCCCACTTCGGTGGTGGTCACCTCACGTGGCGGTCACTTCACGCGTTCGGGGCCCGCGCCGGCCGGGGCTGGGACGGCGGCCGCCTCGACCAGGCGCGCGACGAGCTGCTCGTAGGGCAGCCCGGCCGCGGCGAACATCCTCGGCACCTGGGACGCGGCCGTCATCCCCGGCGTGGTGTTGATCTCGTTGAGGACGGGGCCCTGCTCGGTGAGGAAGAAGTCGATGCGGGCCAGTCCGGCGCAGCCGAGCGCGTCGAACATCCGCAGCGCCGTCTCCGACAGCGCCGCCCGTTCCGCGGCGGTGATGTCGGCGGGCACGGTGAACTTGGCGGAACCGTCGTACTTGGTCTCGGTGTCGAACAGGCCGGTGGCGTGGATCTCCAGCGGCGGCGCCGCCCACGTACGGCCGTCGGCCTCGCGCAGGACGGCCACGTCGATCTCCCGGCCCGCCATGACGTCCTCGATCAGGACCCGGTCGTCGTAGCGCGCCGCGTCGCGCAGCGCGTCGCGGAGCTCGGCGGTGTCGCGTGCGAGGCCGACGCCGTAGCTCGACCCGGCCGAGGCGGGTTTCACCACGACCTCGGCGCGGAACTCGATGTCGCCGGCGATCTCCGCGGCCGTCGCCAGCCGCCCGGGGGCGGTGCGGATCCCGACGGCCCGCGCGACGAGCTTGGTCGCCCACTTGTCCATGCCGATCGCTCCGGCGCGCAGGCCCGACCCGACCATCGGCGTGTGCGCGAGGGCGCACAGCGCGGCCAGGGTGCCGTCCTCCCCGGTCGGGCCGTGGATCACGGGGAAGACGGCGTCGGCGCTCTCCATGGCG
>JBOHBY010000157.1:0-1858 GCA_050698635.1 Spirillospora sp. | reverse complement strand
GGGGTCAGCTCGTCCAGCGGGTCGAGGACGGGTTCCGGCGCGGGATCGTGCGTCCAGTGCGGGGCGTGCCAGAGTTCGGCGGGGCGCAGGCCCTCCAGCTCGTCCGGTTCGGCGACGACGGCGTGCGCGAAGAAGTTGCCGTAGCGGCCCGAGTAGTCGCGGCCGAGGTAGCGGCAGCGCAACAGCAGTGGCCGTCCGTCGACCCGGTCATACAGCAGCGACACGGGGAACCCGCCCAGCTCGGACTCGTCGGGCGACAGCGGCGCGTCGGGCGGCGGACGGTACGACAGGTACGGCGTCACGCCCGCGCGCACCCCGTCCGGCAGGCCCGGCGTCTCGGCCACGAACTGGAACCCGGCCCGTCCGGTCGGCCCGCGCCGCGCCGACGTGTAATGCAGCTGCCACGCCATCGCTAGCCCCCTCCGGGGCGGACACCGTCGAGCATCCCGAAGCGGTACAGCAGCCACAGCAACGGATCTTCGGCCCGGTACGGGCGGACCCCTCCCGCGCCGACCCTGCCCTCGTCGGGGACGCCGCCCAGCGCCGACAACCCGAACAGCGCGTGGTCGTCGTACTGCTGCCCGAGGTAGGTGTCGAGCTGCCCGGCCTGCCAGTCGTGCAGCAGCGCCCTGACCTGCTCGTTCACGGCGTCCCTGTCGTCCAGGTCGAGCACGCCCGACCCGGCCCTGGAGCGGTGCAGCGCCGACTGCCGCAGCAGTCCGGGCCGCAGCACGTCGATCTTGGTGAGCGCGACCGCGACCGGGACGGGCAGCGGCTCGCCCGGACGGGTGCCGTGCCGCTGCCGCAGCGCCTCGGTGACGCGGGCGATGATGTTCAGCGGTTCGCTGTCGGGATCGTCCCCGGCCCCGTTCGGCGCGGGCACGGCGTCGCGCACTTCCGTCCGGGCACCGGGCAGCTCCAGCGGGTCGACCAGGAAGACGATCGCGTCGGCGGCCTCCAGGTAACGCAGGTGCAGGTCGGTGACCTCGCGGCTGCGCAGGTCCTCGCCGGCGGTGTCGAACAGGACGAGCGCGAGCGAGTCGTTGCGCGCACGTGCGAAACGTCCCCGGCGCGTGCGGGTGAGCAGGTACACCAAGGGTTCGCGGGGGCCGGTCGCCGCGCTCGTCGTCGTCGGCAGCAGCCGCCGCTCCTCCAGCAGCGGGCGCGCGAAGTCGCGCTTGTAGCGCTCGATGGTGCGGTCGTCGCAGGCGACGAGCGACGCGTCCAGCTCCGTCCCGACGCGGTTCATCAGCTCGTGCAGCAGCACGGCGATGTAGGTGCTCTTGCCCGCGTTCTTCGCGCCGACGAGCGCGACGATCCGGCCAGGCGAGTCGCAGTACGCGGACGGCAGCGGGTTGTGGCACTCCGGGCAGGCCCGGTTCCCGGTCGCGAGCCCGCACTCGGGGCATTCGGCGCGCCCCTTGCGTCCGGACGCGGAGAACACCGGAGGCAGCGACGCGCCCGCCGTCGACCCCGTGTACTCGGCGAGCGCCTCGTCCAGGACGGGCGCGCACCCCTGCCGCCGCCCCGCCTGCCCCCGGCACCGGAACAGGATCCGCTGCGGCGCGACCGACGCGAAGCAGTACGGGCACGTCACGCCGTTCTTCGGCGGACGCTGCCTGGACGGCACCCCGGGAAGCCCCACTCGGGCGAGCGGCCTGGTCATCGCGTCACCTGGAGGCGGCGGACGGGCGGATCGCTCAGCTCCACGACGTCGTCGTCGGCGAAGCAGCGCAGCCAGTACGGCCCGGACGCGTCCGGCACGGCCAGCGACAGCTCCCCGGGCACCGGCACCTGCTCCCACGCGCCGAGCGTCTCGCCGTCGGCGGCGCGGTGCGGCATGACCCGTCCGGCGCGC
>JBOHBY010000156.1:0-4202 GCA_050698635.1 Spirillospora sp. | reverse complement strand
ACGCGTACCGCGAGGAGGCCGCCGCATGACCAGGCTGTCCGACGCCGTCCGCGACCGGCTGGCCGGCACCGGCGGCGAAGCGACCACCGGCCGGGTCGCCGCGGCACTACGAGCCGAGGAAAGACTCCTCGGCGACCGCGAGATACTGACCCTGGCCGACGAGTTACGCGCCGAGTTCGTCGGCGCCGGGCCGCTGGAGCCGCTCCTCCGTTCCCCTGACGTCACCGACGTCCTGGTGAACGGCCCGGACGAGGTGTGGGTCGACACGGGCGCGGGCCTCGTCCGCACGGCCCTGCGATTCCCGGACGAGCAGTCCGTCCGCCGTCTGGCCCAGCGCCTCACCGCCGCCGCAGGTCGCCGTCTAGACGACGCCGCCCCATACGCCGACGCCAGACTCCCGGGCGGGGTACGCCTGCACGCCGTCCTCCCACCGGTAGCGGCGACCGGCACCTGCATCTCCCTCCGCCTCCCCCGGCGCCGCGCCTTCACGCTGGACGAGCTGACCACCGCGCGCACCATCCCACCCCGGGGGGCCGAGCTGCTCGCCGCCCTGATCGAGTCCCGCGCCGCCTTCCTGATCACCGGTGGCACCGGGACGGGCAAGACGACCCTCCTGAGCAGCGTGCTCTCACTCGTCGACCCCACCGAAAGGCTCGTCCTGGTGGAAGACTCCGCCGAACTGAAACCGTCCCACCCGCACGTGGTCCGGCTGGAAGCGCGTCCGCCCAACACGGAGGGGGCCGGTGGCGTGACCTTGAACGACCTGGTCCGCCAGGCCCTCCGAATGCGCCCCGACCGCCTGGTGGTAGGCGAGGTCCGCGGCCCCGAAGTAGTGGTTCTCCTCCAAGCCCTGAACACGGGCCATGAAGGGGGCTGCGGCACGCTTCACGCGAACACCGCCGCGGACGTCCCGGCCCGGCTCGAAGCACTGGCGTGCGCGGCCGGTCTGACGCGAGAGGCCGTCCACAGCCAGCTGGCCGCCGCCCTGGACATCGTGGTCCACCTCGTCCGTGACCCGGGCGGAGGCCGTCGGCGCGTGGCCGAGATCTGCCTCGTCCGCCGGGCCCCCGATGGCCTGGTGGGCGTCGTCCCCGCAGTGTCGTTCACCGCGTCAGGCGAGGTCATCCCCGGTCCCGCCGCCGAGTCCCTCCCCGTCCGCCTGCCGAGAGCCACATGATCGACATACTCGCGGCCCTCTGCTCGGCCGCCGCCGTCTGGACGTTCCTCACCCCGCCCACCGCCATCCGCCGCCTGGACGGCCTCCTCACACACCCACCCGGCAGCCCGCTCCTCACTATCAAGACCAGAGCCATCGCAGTACGCGACCGCCAGACCCTTCCGCACCGCCGACGCACGTCCGTCATCGAACTCTGCGACGCCATGGCCGCCGAACTCACCGCGGGCCGAACCCCTGACGAGGCGTTCACAGCGGCGACCACCGTCCTGGACCCGCACGTCGCCAGGGAGTTCGCCGCCCTCCCTCACCCACCTTCCGACCACCTGGCCGAACTGGCCGCCCGCCCGGGTGCCGAAGGGCTTCGCCTCTTGGCGGCCTGCTGGCGCGTGGGGGCCGAACGCGGCGGCACCCTCGCCACCGTTCTGGACGGCCTGGCCACCGCCCTACGTGATGAGGAGTCCCAACGCCAGGACGTGTCCGTCCAGCTCGCCGCCCCTCGCGCGACCGCCCGCCTCCTCGCCGTCCTTCCCCTCCTGGGCTTGGGCATGGCCGCCGCCCTGGGAGCACATCCGCTGTCCTTTCTCTCCGCGACACTCCCGGGCCTCGCCTGCCTGTTCACAGGCGTGGCCCTCAACCTGACCGGCCTCTACTGGACCTGGCACCTGGCCAAGTCCGCAGAATCCTTCCGCTGACCCACCTACAGGTGAGCAATGACGAACCTCATGACCATGCTCTGCGTCGCCGCATCAGCCTTCCTCCTCCCCAGGGGAACGACCTCGGCCACGAAGAGACTTTCGGACCAGTTCCCCGCACAGGCCTCACACCCACGCCCCCGAGGCCCAACGCTCCGACACGACCCTCCGGACTCCCCAACAACACCCCCCAACCGCACAACCCACAACACGCAACCCACCCACCGTCAACCCCTCGCCCTAACGCACGCACACCAAAACACCCCAACAGCACACCCAAGCCCCACCATGCAGAGCACGCGGCCAACACAACTTCAAGACCACGACCGAAACCGGGCCATGCACCGGCAAGGACGCACAGACGACCCGACAACACACCCCGACCCCGTGCCCCAGAACGCGCGGTCTCGATGGCGTGCGGCCCGAGACGGCTGCCGGGAGACCCCTCAGACCACAAACGAACCGAGGAAAGAACCGGACGACGCCCCCGCCACGACGCACCACAGCGCACAAAGACACGAAAGGGGACGGGGACGCGACCAACGATCAAGCGTCGCCCAACGACGCGACATCGTCCTCCGACGCGTGGCCGCGGGCACGGCGGGAGTGTTGTGCGCGGTGACGCTGGGCGGTCTGGTCGGCGCGGTGGCCGGGGTCCTCGCCGCGGTCGCCGTCTGGTTCTCGTTCGACCGCCTGGGAAATGCGGACCGAAAGCGCAGACAGGCACGCCTCATCGCCGACCTGCCCGTGGCAGTGGATCTTCTCGCCGCCTGCCTGCGTGGTGGTACTCCCTGGCACGAGGCGGTCGCCGCGGTCGCGGAGGCGGTGGGCGGTCCGCTCGGGGACGAGTTGGCGGCCGTGTCCGTCCAGATCCGGCTTGGGGCAGATCCGGCCGAGGCCTGGGCAGCGCTCACGAAAGAGCCGATGCTCGCGCCGCTGGCGCGCACCGCCATCCGTGCCACGTCCACCGGAGCCGCGCTGGCTCCCTCCCTGAGCCGTCTTGCCCGAGACCAACGGCGCGTGGCGCGCACGGCGGCCGCCGCGAGGGCCCAAACGGCGGGCATCCATGTACTGGCGCCGCTAGGCCTGTGCTTCCTGCCCGCCTTCGTGCTGCTCGGCGTCGTCCCGGCCATCGCCGGAATCGCCTCCACGATCCTCCTGCCCCAGTGATGGCACCGAGGTTTTCCACAGGTCGGCGTTCGAACTCCGCCCGACCTCCCCACCCAGCAGCCTTGAGAAGAACCACAAACGAAGGAGGCCCGTATGCGACCGATACAGATGGTGGTGCGGCGATGGTCCAGAATGCGCGGAGACCAAGGAATGTCCACCGCCGAATACGCGATCGGCACCATCGCCGCCGCGGCGTTCGCCACCGTGCTGTTCAAGATCGTGACAAGCCCGCAGGTGAAGTCGCTTCTCTTACAGATCATCGAGAAGGCCCTCAGACTGGCCGGCTGAACGACCGCGGGATGGTCACGGCGGAGATCGCCGTGGCACTCCCCACCCTGGTCCTGATCACCGCGATCGCGCTGTGGGGCTTGTCGGCCGCCTCCGTCCAGCTCACATGTACGGACGCCGCCCGAACCGGCGCCCGCGCCGCGGCGAGAGGCGAGTCCCTCACCGCCGTGCGCGAACTTGTGGTGAAGTCCGTCCCGCGGGGAGCAACGATAAAGGTGAGCCGAGACGAAGCCACCGTCCACGTGGACGTCTCCTCACCCGTCAAGCCGCCCGCGGCCGCTGGCCTGCCAGCCCTGACCATCCACGCCCACGCAACCGCCGCCACCGAACCAGGCGTCCCACCCGACGAGAACTGACCCTGCCCTCCACAGCGACCAGCCTCCCCAGAACCACCCACCAACCACCCCGAACCACCCGCTGTCACCGATGGCACTGCCACCCATGGCACCGCCGCCGTCCGCTTGCCCGACGGTGCCCAGTACGGCAGATCCGGACGATCCAGTGCCTGTTCAGGCCGTCGCCCGCTCGGGCGACGGCGCCTGGTGCGGCAGGTCCGGGCTGGCCGGTCCCACTCAGGTCGCTGCCCGTTCGGGTCATGGTGCTCGGTGTAGCGGGCCCCGACTAGCCGGGTGTCGCCGCTCTCAGGTGGTGTTCGGTTGGGTGCGTGGTTGGGCTGTTCGGTGCGGCGGTCGTCGTCCTCGCCCAGCAGGGGGACGCGTCGAAGGTCCTGGAGGGCTTCGGCTTCGGCGCCGCGCTGCTCGCCATGTTCATGCGGGTCGGCGGCGGCATCTTCACCAAGGCCGCCGACGTCGGCGCCGACCTGGTCGGCAAGGTCGAGCAGGGCATCCCGGAGGACGACCCCCGCAACGCGGCGA
>JBOHBY010000155.1:0-6018 GCA_050698635.1 Spirillospora sp. | reverse complement strand
CCCCGGCCGCGGTCGACTCGCCGATCACCATGACCCGGAGCACGGGGCCCGCGCCGGGGTTCGCGCCGGGGACGAAGCCGTGCTCGTCGCCCGTCGCGGGGGCTAGCCGGGGTGTGCGGCGCACGGTCCGCCATGCCTGGACGGCCAGCACCGGCACGAGCGGGACGAGCATCAGCGACCGGGGGACGCGCCAGCGTCCGTTCAAGAAGGTGAATGGTTTCTTCATCTCTATCCCAGACTTCGAAAATTGGCCCCCGAGGCTCAGATCGCCCGCTGGCCGAGCAGGCTCGCGGCGATGTTCGCGATCACCTCCGCGACATAAGCGTGCCCTCTCGGGTTGAGGTGGATTCCATCGGCGCTCCACATCGCGGGGTCGGTGACTTTCGCCACCGACTCGCGCGCGGGAAAGGTCATTCCGAACTCGCGGGCGGCGCGCGCGAGCTCCTCGTTGAAGTCGTGAATCCGCTGGACGGTGCGTTTCTTGCGGAACTGCGAGATCGGGGACAGGTCGAGCAGCGGCGGGCGGGGCACCGGGATCGCCAGGGCCACCGCGCCGATGCCGGCGGCCCAGCCGAACAGCTCGTCCAGCCGGGCGGCGGCGTCGGCGCGCTCGAACCCGCGCAGCGCGTCGTTCATGCCGCAGCCGAGCACGACCAGGGCCGGGCGCAGCCCCCGGACGGCGGGTAACTGGTCGCGGACCACGTCCTGCACCGTCGCGCCCGGATCGGACGCGTTGAGCATCTCCTCACGAGGAATGCCCAGGTGGCGGGCCAGGCGACCGGCCCAGCCGAGCCATCCGCCGGCGGGGTCGGGGTCGTCCTGGCCCTCGGCCACGCTGTCCCCGAGCACCACCATGACGGGCACGGCGGCGCCCATCACGCGAGCAGTTCGAGCAGGTAGCCGGTGAGGTCGGTCACCGTCTCCCGGCGCCGCGCCTCGGCCACGTCGACCTCGACCTGCAGGTGGTCCTCGATGTCGCTGATGATGCTGATGGCGTAGACCGAGTCCACCCCGTAGCGGGCGAGTTCGACCGCCGGATCGATGTTTTCGGGGGGCTTGTCGAGGTAGAAGGCGATCCTGTCAATAAGCCACGATTGAAGCTCGTCGTGGGAAATTGTTTCCGATCTGGTCACCGCACTCCTCCTTATCTAAGAGGATCTTCGTAGCATTCGCGATTGCTATCGGAAGACGAGCATCACGCAACATACAGGGATATGGAAGTGATGTCCCAGATCCATATGTGAACGATCGGACACAACCATGTCTCCGTTCCGTAAATTGTGTCATCTGCCCGGTAAATCGGCGCAAAGTTACCGCTTGGTAACGGGTTCCGTTAAGGGGCCCACCAGGGGCCCACCAGGGTCGTGCTCGGAAACCGCCGTCCCCGCGCGCCCCACCGATCCGTTCCTCCTCGCGGGCAGCGTCCCGGCACGCGACCTGCGCCGTTCCCCAGCCGACCCCGTCGCGAGCCCCGGCCGCGGACATCCGCCGGGCCCGGCATAGCGGCACGTTCCATGAGAATTTCGGACAACCGCTCCCGGCGGCGCCGGGCTACCGGGAAGGTCAGGTCTCCTCGTAGTGGCGGGCCGCGCGTACCGGGCCGTACAGGCGGGAGGCGACCGGGTTCGGCTCGCGGATCCGCGTGAGCCTGTCCATGACCGTGTGCGCGTGCCGCGAGCGCCAGCGGTGCGCCGCGATCCGGTGGAACCTGGCGAGGTCCGCCGCCGCGGGGCGCGGCGCCCCGGACAGCGCGTAGCCGTGGTCGAGCAGGCGCGACGCGAGGACGTGCTCGACCAGGTCCGTCTCCCACCCCTGCAGGCGGTCCCGCCACGCGCCGACGTTGCGGGTGTTCGGCGCCTCGTGCGTGCGCAGATGCCATCGGCGCACGGACGGCACCGTCCGGCGGGCGTGCTGGTACGCCCTGGTCATGTCGGGGTCGTACTCCTCGTCCAGGAAGGCGCACAGCCGCACCAGCGTGTCCTCCGGATCGGCGACGAGGTCCTCGTAGCGGAGCTCGTAGAAGGTGCCGGGGCCGAGCCGGGTGCCGAGCCGCCGCCCCGTGTCGACCGCCTCCCGCCAGGTCAGCGCCGCCGCGTAGATGTCGCCCTTGAACCACGGCATCCGCATCAGCGAGCTCACCGCGTCACGGCCGTCGCGGACGAGATGGACGAACTGCGCGTCCGGGAACATCCGCTGGAGCATCGGCACCCGCCGGAAGTAGCTCGGACGCTTGTCACCCCAGCGCGGCTTCCCGTGCCGCCGCGCGTAGGCGCGGAAGACGATCGCCAGCGCGGACCCGAGCGTCGGGGGCCCGTCCACGATCTCGTCGATCACGTCGTCGGCGTCCAGCTCCAGGACGCGGAACTTCGTGTGCTCGCCCCGGGTGATCCACTCGGCCAGCGCCCGCCTGTTCCTGGCCCGTTCCAGATCGCCGAACCGGCACCGCTCCTCGTACGCGGTGTGCACGAACAGGGTCTCGGACGGGAACGCGATGCGCCGGTGCGAGTGCAGCATCTGCTGGAGCAGCGTCGTCCCCGAACGGGGGCAGCCGAGCACGAAGATCGGACGGCTGGTCTGCGGACTCATGGGGCGCGAACGTACCGGCGTCCCCTGAGCCGAAGCCCAAGGCCATGTCAACGCGAGCTGAAAGTTCAGCCCGGACAGACGGCGTTGCCGACCAGGCGGAGCGACGCCTCGTCCTGGGCCTCCTGCTCGTCGCCGCCGAACCAGAGCGTGGACACGGCGACGCTGGCGGCGCGGCGGCCGTCCGCGCTCACACCCGACTCCGAGACGACACCGAAGCTGGTGCCGCCGTGGAACCAGACGCCGCCGTCGCACCCCTTGGCGGGACGCCACGCCAGGCCCAGCCCGTAATGGGCGAAGAGCGAGTCGTCGGTGGTGACGGTCTGCTTCATCTGGGCGAGCTGGGCGGGTTTCAGGAGGCGTCCGCCCAGCAGCGCGCGCAGGAACTCCCCGTGGTCGCGGGTGGTGCTGATGATGGCGCCGTCGGCTCCGCCGCCGATGGTGACGGACGTGTCGGTCAGCTCAGTCCGGCCGGGGAAGCGCGTGTAGGCGGTGGCACTCGGCTGCGGGACGTACGCCGACGTGCCGGGCACCATGGTGTGCCGCAGGCCGAGCGGCTCGATGACGCGGTCGTGGATCTCCTGCGCCCAGGGGTTCCCGGTGACCTTCTCGATGATGAGCCCGGCCAGAACGTAGTTGGTGTTGGAGTAGCCCCAGCGGGTCTCCTCGGCCGGGTTCGCGGCGTCCGGCACCCAGGCGGGGGCCTTGGTCATCGCCTTGGCCACCTGTTCCCGCGGTGTGGACGCACGGAAGCGGTTCTTCCGGAACGTCTCGGGGGTGATGTCGTCCTCGTCCAGGTCGACGGTGAGGTAGTCGTTCAGGCCGCTGGTCTGGCGCAGGAGGTTCTTCACGGTGATCCTACGGCCGTCGTTCCCGTTGCCGGTGACCATGCCCGGCAGCCACGTCTCGACGGTGTCGGTGAGCCGGAGCCTGCCCTCGCCGACCAGTTGCAGCGCGACGGTGGAAGTGTAGGTCTTCGTGTCGCTGCCGAGCCGGAAGTAGGAGTTCCACGGGACCGGCCGCCGGGTCTTCAGATCGGCGACACCGGCACGTGCGACGAGCGCCGCGTCTCGTTCCGCCCGCTCGGATTGGACCTCGGCGAGGACGCCGGTGGCGCCGGTCGCGCGGATGGCGTCCACGTCGCGTTGCAGGTCGCCCTTTCCGTAGCGGTGCGCCGGGTCGCCTTGGGCCACGGCCACCGACGGGACGAGAGCGATCAGCAGCGTTCCCGCAGCCAGGACGCCGATGGTGCGCCTGCTCATGATGTCTCCTCGGGGTGGGCGCAGGTGAGGTCGGTGGTCGGCGGTGCGCCGGTGCGGAGGTAGGCGTTGACGGCGTCGTCCGCGCAGGGGACGGGCGTCAGTCCGTCGGCGCCGCGCCCGTAGACGCCGTGGGAGCGGAGGTCCGCCGAGATCAGGCGGGAGCCCTTGAGCCTGCGGTGCATCGCGACGGCACCGGCGTAGGGGACGTTGTTGTCGCCCTTCGCCTGGAGGATCAGCACAGGAACCCGGTTGCCGATGCCGACGCCGGGTTCGCCCGGCTCGGTCTTCCAGAACGGGCAGGGGAAGATCGCGTTGGCCGTCGCGGCGAAGACCGGCTGGGTGGCGCGTGCGCGCTGGATGTTCCGCCAGTAGCGCTCGGGGTCGGACGGCCAGCCCCCGGCGGGCCAACCGCCGTCGCCGCAGAGGAACGCGTTGCCGCTGTTGAAGAGGTTGTCGAGCTCGGGGCTCGGCGTGTTGAGCAGGTCCAGCCATTGGCGCAGTTCGGGGGTGGGCTCGACATACCGTCCGGCGGCGGCGTCGGTCAGGTTGCGGACGGCCCTGGCCAGGACGTCGTCGTACTCCTCGGTGCTGACGAACTGGCGCAGGATCAGGCCGAGTGTCCGCGCGTCCAAGGTGTGGTCGGCGCCGATGCGGAGCGGGCCCCTGTCCACGCGGGAGACGAGCTTCTCGACGGACGTCCTGACCTGGCGGGGAGTGGTCCCGAGGCGGTATTGGGCGTGGCGGCGGGCCGTCCAGGCGGCCCAGTCGTCGAGGCCCTGCTCCTGCGCGGCGCCGGCGGCCTGGAAGTTCTCGTACTGCGTCATCGCCGGGTCGGTGACGCTGTCGATCACGATGCGGTCGGCGCGGCGCGGGAACATCTGGGTATAGACGGCGCCCAAGTCGGCGCCGTAGGAGATGCCGTAGTAGGAGAGTGTGCGCTCCCCCAGCACGGCGCGGATCAGGTCCATGTCGCGGGCGACGTTGCGGCTGGACGCGTGCGGCAGCAGCGCGGCGTTGTTCCCGTGCTCGTGGCAGCGCCGCGCGGTGTCGCGGGCGTCGCGCACCGACGCCTCGAACGCCTCGCGCCGGGAGTGCGCCGGTGGCGTCTTCGGGGCGGCGCCGCAGTAGATCGGGGTGCTGCGTCCGACGAACCGGGGGTCGAAGCCGATCAGGTCGTACCGGTCGGCGGCGTCCTTCATCGACGTCCTGAGCTGCGCCGCGTAGTCCAGGCCCGGCCCGCCGGGGCCGCCCGGATTGGCCAGCAGGACGCCTCGCCGGTGCGCGCCGTCCTTGGCCCTGATCCGTGAGATCGCGAGATCGATGGTGGGGCCGCCCGGGGCCGCGTAGTCGAGCGGCACCGTCAGCCGCGCACACTGGGCGCCCGCCTCGATCAGGTCGGTGGCATCGTCCGGGCAGGCGCCCCAGTCGAGGTGCTGCCCGGTGTAGCGCGAAAGATCAGGGGACGGGGCCTGAGGGCGCGGCGAAGGCGAGGCCGAGGCCGGGGCGGTTCCCGGGGCGCTGACGAGCCCGAGGGCGCAGATCGCGGCGGTGCCCATCGCGATGCGTGAGAGGCGCATGGTCCGATCACATCGTGCCCGCGGGACGAAGATCATTACAGCTGGCAGGTGGGCGGGGGTGGGGGCAGCCCCACCATTCGGGTTCCGGCCATTCCTTGCCGTAACGGCCATCCGTCCGGCAAATGACTTCCCTTACGGCGAGAAATAAGCTAGAGTAACGATCGGTGTGCCGGGAAGTCTGGTCGGCGAGACAGGATATGTCTCCGACCAGTAGGAGTCCGATGACTCTCCGGCACTTTTTTGTTGCGCAGACACAGCCGCTTCGGCGTGCCGCCCTCGCTCCGCCGCACTGTCTGACCGCTGCGGCCTGGGCGAACGCGTTCCCAGATAGCTGAGCCTCAACCCTTCCTCCTTTTTCCTGAGTCTTTCTTCACGACTCCCTTCGCGCCCGGTGAAACGTTCTCCGACGTCCCGGCGCGGTCAATGACGGCTCGATGCGGAAGCGTGCACTCACATGGGCGAATTCGTTGACGCGGCGCTCGGTTTCCCGACCGCGCTATTCACCTTCTCTCTCCTGGTCGTCGCCGGGTACTGGACGCTCGTCCTGCTCGGCGGCCTGGGAGTCGACTTCCTCGGCGGCGCCTCCGATGCCGACA
>JBOHBY010000154.1:0-2773 GCA_050698635.1 Spirillospora sp. | reverse complement strand
GCCCGATCCCCGACGGCCTCGACCCGACGACGCCCGCCCCCGCGCCGCCGCTGGCGCCGGGCGCCGGTGCGCTGGGCCAGGTCGGACGGCTGTTCGCGCTCGCCGGAACCGTCCTCGCGATGACGTTCCGGCGCCCGTTCCAGCTCCGCGAGCTGATCCAGCAGTTCTGGTTCATCGCGTCCGTCGCGATCCTGCCGACCGCGCTGGTGTCCATCCCGTTCGGCGCGGTGATCTCGCTGCAGGTCGGGTCGCTCGCCAAGCAGCTCGGCGCGCAGTCGCTCACCGGCGGCGCGAGCGTCCTGGCGGTGGTGCAGCAGGCCAGTCCGCTGATCGTGGCGCTGCTGATCTCCGGCGCGGCCGGCTCGGCGATCTGCGCCGACCTCGGCTCCCGGACGATCCGCGAGGAGATGGACGCGATGGAGGTCATGGGCGTCTCGCCGATCCAGCGCCTCGTCGTGCCCCGCGTCCTGGCGTGCATGGCGGTCGCGGTGCTGCTGAACGGGCTGGTGTCGGTCGTCGGCGTCGCGGGCGGCTACTTCTTCAACGTGATGATGCAGGACGGGACCCCCGGCGCCTACCTCGCCTCGTTCTCCGCGCTCGCGCAGCTCCCCGACCTGTACATCAGCGAGCTGAAGGCGCTGATCTTCGGGTTCATCGCCGGGGTCGTGGCCGCCTACCGGGGGCTGAACCCGAGCCCGGGGCCGAAGGGCGTCGGCGACGCCGTCAACCAGTCGGTCGTGATCACGTTCCTGCTGCTGTTCTTCGTCAACCTCGTGCTCACGGCGATCTACCTCCAGGTCGTCCCGCCGAAGGGAGCCTGACGTGGCGATCCCCGGGGCGCGGCGGCTGCGTCCGGTGAAGCTGGTGTCGTGGCTGGACCAGCCCGGCGACCAGCTCGGCTTCTACGTCCGGGCGCTGCTGTGGACGCCGCGCGCCGTCCGCCGCTACATGAAGGAGTCGCTGCGCCTGCTCGGCGAGGTCGCGTTCGGCAGCGGCGCGCTCGCCGTCATCGGCGGCACGGTCGGCGTGATGATCGGCATGACGGTGTTCACCGGCGTCGTCGTCGGGCTCCAGGGGTACGCGGCGCTCGACCAGATCGGGTCGGCGGCGTTCACCGGGTTCGTGTCCGCGTACTTCAACACCCGCGAGATCGCGCCGCTCGTCTCCGGGCTGGCGCTGTCGGCGACGGTCGGCGCGGGCTTCACCGCGCAGCTCGGCGCGATGCGGATCAACGACGAGATCGACGCGCTGGAGGGCATGGGGATCCAGTCCGTCCCGTACCTGGTGACGACGCGGATCATCGCGGGCACCGTGGCGATCATCCCGCTGTACGGGATCGGGCTGCTCAGCTCCTATCTGGCGTCCAGACAGGTGACGCTCTGGTTCAACGGGCAGTCCGCCGGGACCTACGACCACTACTTCAACATCTTCCTCGCGCCCGAGGACGTGGTCCTGTCGTTCGCGAAGGTGCTGATCTTCAGCGTCATGGTCGTGCTGGCGCACTGCTACTACGGCTACCGCGCGGTCGGCGGCCCCGCCGGCGTGGGCGTCGCCGTCGGCCGCGCGGTCCGCACCGCGATCGTGCTGATCAGCGTGACGGACTTCTTCATCAGCCTCGCCATCTGGGGCGCGACGACGACGGTGAAGGTGACGGGCTGACATGCCGAGACGAACGACGCGGCACGTGGTCGGGCAGCGCCTCACCGGGGTGGCGTTCCTGCTCGTCCCGGCGCTGCTGATCTGGCTGTCGATCGCCATCTACGACAAGCAGTTCACCGACACGACGACGGTGACGCTGCGCACCGGGACGGCCGGGCACGAGATGCACCCGCTGGCGGACGTGAAGGTCCGCGGCGTCGTCGTCGGCGAGGTCCGCTCCATCAAGGCCGACGGGTCGGGCGCGAAACTCGAACTCGCGCTGAAACCGGAGATGACCGACCGGGTGCCGTCGGACGTGCAGGCGCGGCTGCTGCCGACGACGGTGTTCGGCGCGCGGTTCGTGTCGCTCGTCCCGCCGGAGGAGACGTCCGCACGCCCCATCGGTGAGGGCGACGTGATCTCCGAGGACCGCAGCCAGAACGCGGTCGAGCTGTCGGAGGTCCTCAACCACACGATGGACCTGCTGAACACCGTCCAGCCGGCGAAGCTGTCGGCGACGCTGAACGCGATGGCGACCGCGCTGGACCGGCGCGGCGACCAGCTCGGACGCAACTTCGAGCAGCTCGACGCGTTCCTGCGCAAGCTCAACCCGGAGCTCCCGGCGCTGACCCGCAACCTCGCCGAGCTGGCGGAGTTCACCCAGCACGCGTCCGCCGCCGCGCCCGACCTGATCCAGGCGCTCAACGACTTCACGACCACCAGCCGGACGCTCGTCGAGCAGCGCACCGCGATCTCGGACCTGTACGAGGCGGTGTCGGGATCGTCCGCCGACCTCACCCGCTTCCTGAACGCCAACGGCGGCAACATCATCGCGCTCGCGTCGGCGAGCAGGGGCAGCCTTGAGCTGATGCGCCGGTACGCGCCCGCCGCGCCCTGCACGTTCCGGACGCTCGCTGGTTTCGTCCCGAAGATGGACCGCGTGCTCGGCAAAGGCACCGACGAGCACGGTGCCCACGGCATCGTCGTGTCCATCCCGCAGAAGGGCCGCTACCTGCCGGGCAAGGACAAACCGCGCTACGACTCGGGCGGCGGGCCGCACTGCCCGAGCGTCCCGTACCTGCCGTCCGCCGGCGGGGCGCGGGTGCTGCCCGCGGGCGGGGTCCCCGGCCAGGGC
>JBOHBY010000153.1:0-8730 GCA_050698635.1 Spirillospora sp. | reverse complement strand
GACCGGTCCCGGCGTCCGGCCCGCGACGGGCTGCCGGACGGCCTCACCCGCCGCGAGGCCGAGGTGCTCGCCCTGATCGCGCGGGGACGCTCCAACGCCGAGATCGCCGGTGAGCTGTTCATCTCCGAGGCGACCGTCAAGACGCACATCAACAACCTGTTCGCCAAGGCGAACCTGCGCGACCGGGCGCAGGCCGTCACCTACGCCTTCAAGCACGGCCTCGCCGGCTGATCGTCTGTCGGCTGATCGTCTGTCGGTTGATGGCCCGCCGGTTGATCGCCCGCCGGTTGATCGCCCGCCGGTTGATCGTCGATCACCGCGCGGCAAGATCTCGGTCAAGGGCCGCGTGACCGGGTCCGCGCGGGCGCAGCATGAGGACCGTGCTCAGAACCTCCATGATCGCGGAATACCTGCGTCCGTACGCGCAATGGCGGATCAACCGCCCGGACCCGTGCGACGACGGCCGCAACGCCCGCGCCGCGATCGGTCTCATCGACGCCGCGGCCTATGTGACGCAACTGGATGACAGCGCGCGCGTCATCGTCCGAATGGCCATCGCCGGATGTTTCACCATGGGCCGGTTCAACCCGGGTGCGGAAGGCGAGAACCTCATCCGTTTCTGGCATTACGACAATGCCGACGGAGGGCCTTCCGATCTTCTTGAGGCCCTGGCGGCGTCCGCCGAACGCGGCCTGCGTCCGGGAAACGTCAGGGCCGCCGCCCTGCTGCCGCGCCCACGCGAGGGCGAGGCCACGCCCGCCTAACTCGATGCCCGCCTAACTCGATGCCCGCCCAACTCGACGCCGCGTAAGGCGGCGCCCACATACGGAACGGCGTTTATGGGTGAACGGCCGGACCGATATTGGGTTCGTCTCCGGGACGTCGCTTGATCCTTATGGTGATGAATGGGAGTAACCTGTTGCACGCCCGGTGGTCCGTCGGTCACCATTGGTCGCAGGCGCGGTCAATTCTCTTTTTCACCTCAACCGACATCCTCCCTGCGTCCATCACCCACTCGCGAGGGGACCCGCGATCATGGACGATTACTACGCCCTTCTCGGAGTGGAGCGAACCGCTCCGACAAAGGATCTTGAAAAACAGATCCGGACCCAGCTGCGCACCTGGTCGAAGCGGAGCAATCACCCGGACCTGTCCCGGCGGCAGGAGGCTGAGCGGCGCGTTCAGCAACTCGGCGAGGCGCGCAAGGTCCTCCTCGACGCCGGGCGGCGCGCCGAGTACGACCGCAGGCTGGCGCTCGTGCCCGCGCCCGCGTCCCGCGAGCCCGCCACCGGCAAACCGGCGGGCGTCGCCTGGCTCGACGAGGCCAAGCGCCACATCGTGGCCGGCGACTACTTCTCGGCGGGGTACGCCGCGCGGCAGGCGCGTGACGCCGAGCCGGGCAACCCCGAAGCGTGGAGCACGCTGGCCTGGGTGAACGCCGAGACGGGCAACCTGCGCGACGCGTTGTTCGAGGCCGGCAAGGCGGTCGAGCTCGACCCGCTGGAGGCGGGCCGCCACGTCGATCTCGGCGATCTCCGGATGGGCATGCGGATGCCGGACGGCGCGCTCGACTGCTACCGCCGCGCCCTGGAACTCGATCCCGAGCGTGAGGAGGCCGTCGTCGGGATCGCGGGGATCGTCCAGGACGCCGGAAAGCACGCCGAGGCCGTGCGGATGCTGGAGGACCTCCTCCCGCGCAGCCGCGATCCGGAATGGCTCGGCGACCAGCTCGGGATCGCGCTGCTCACCGCGGCCGAGGCGGTCCCGAGGGCGCAGTGGCCCGAGGGCTACATGGTGACCACGCCCGCCGAGGTCGACTTCATGCGCGGGCACGTCCACCGGGTGCGCGAGGTCACCCGGCACCCCGATCTCCTTGCCGCCGCCGACGAGATCGACCGCAACCTCGACTGGTGCACCGAGCGGCACTGGCGCACGCCCGGCTGCATGGGGAACGGCTGCCTCATCGCCTTGGCCGCCGTCGGGCTGATCGTCGTCGGGATCTTCTCCCTCGCCGTCCTCGCCTCCGGCGACATTCTCGGCATCCTGATGCTTCTGCTGTTCTGGGGGATCGGCGTCGCCGCCGTCGCCGCGGTCATCTACGCGTCGGGCTTCCAACCCGGCTGGAAGATCAATCAGAATGTTCATCTCCAGCAGAACAGATATGTCGGACCGTGGTGACGATCGGGGACGGGCGATACCGGATGACACCGGCTGACACCAGACGGCGCCGGATGACGCTGGATGACGGGAGAATCCTGTGGGGCATGCGATAGGGATCGATCTCGGCACCACCTACAGTGCCGCCGCTGTCATGCGGCCAGGCGGACGGCCGGAATTGCTGTGGAATCGTGAAGGCGACCATCTCACCCCGTCCGTCGTGCTGTTCCAGGACGCCGGGCAGGTGCTAGTGGGAAAGACCGCCAAGAACGCGGCCAAGGACCTGCCCGACGACTGCGTGCAATTCGTCAAACGGCAGATGGGCAATCCCGGCTGGAGTTTCGCCGACTCGCACGGCGGCGTGCACGGCGCGGAGGAACTGTCCGGGCTGATCCTCAGGCGCCTGGCGGAGGACGCCGCCGAGGCGCTCGGCGAGGAGGTCCGCGACGTCGTGATCACCGTGCCCGCCTACTTCGACGACGCGCGGCGCACCGCCACGCGGCAGGCGGGGGAGATCGCCGGACTGAACGTGCTGCGCCTGATCAACGAGCCGACCGCCGCGGGCATCGCGTTCGGCAGCGGCGACATGCCGTCCGGCACGCTGCTCGTGTACGACCTCGGCGGCGGCACCTTCGACGTCACGGTGATGCGGGTCGGCGGCGACGAACTGGAGGTCATCGCCACCACCGGCGACCGCAACCTCGGCGGCTTCGACTTCGACAACCGGCTGATGGAGCACGTGGCGGCCGAGGTGCTGGCGCAGGGCGGCCCCGATCTGAACGACGACGGACGGCTCCAGGGCGAGCTCCGGGAAAAGTGCGAACAGGCGAAGCACGCGCTGACCCGGACGGCGCAGACCCGGCTGTTCTTCAGCGACCAGGGGGGCACCTACACCGTCACGGTCACCCGCGACGCGTTCGAGGGGCTCACCGAGGACCTGCTGACCCGCACCGCCGACGCCGTCGAGGAGGTGCTGGAGGAGGGACGGCTCTCCTGGACGGAGATCGACCGCCTGCTGCTCGTCGGCGGGTCGACGAAGATGCCGATGGTGCGCGAGATGATCGAGCGCGTCTCGGGGAAGGCCCCCGACACCTCCGTCAACCCGGACGAGGCGATCGCGCTGGGCGCGGCGATCGTCGCGGACTACGAGCTGACCAGGCGGGACAGGCCGGAGGCCGAGATCCCCTACACGATCCAGGACGTGACGTCGCAGGGCCTCGGGGTCATCGTGGTGGAGGACGATCTCGTCACCCTCTACAACCAGATCATCATCGCCAAGAACACCCGGATACCGTGCCAGGAGTTCCAGGTGTTCGAGACGGTCGCGCACCATCAGCGCACGCTCGACCTGCAGGTCACCGAAGGCGACGACGACGATCCCGAGTACGTGACCAAGCTGGTCGAGCGTCCGATCCGGCTTCCGGGCGGCCTGCCCAAGGGAGCGCCGATCAAGATCATCATGTCGTACGACATCGACGGGGTCGTGCACATCGAGCTCATCGACCTCACCAACGACCGCTCGCTCGGAGAACTCGAGCTGGAGAGGCCCCGCAATCTCGACACTGGGCAGGTCATGGGCCTGTCCACGGCGATGAAGGCGATGGACGTCCAGTGACCCGGCCCGACGAACCGGCCGCGAGCCCGAGCCCGGGTCCGGGTCCGGGTCCCGGGCCAGGTCCGGGTCCGGGTCCGGGTCCGGGTCTGGAGGCTGCCGGGGGCGTGGGCGAGGTGCTCCGGCGGCTGGACGAGCTGACCGACCTGTTCCGCAGGCGTCTCCAGGACGACCGGGACAAGCGGGTGCTCATCGAGAAGCTGGGCGAGCGGCTCAGCCAGGCCGAGTCGGGGCCGTTCCGCCAGTACCTGCATCCCTTCGTCAGCGGGCTGGCGCTCGTCCTCGACCGGCTCGACCGCTATGCCGGGCCCGACGCCGAGTTCATCGCCTCGCTCCAGGCGGAGCTGCTGCAACTGCTCAGCCTGCACGGTGTCAACGAGGTGCCGGTGTCGGGGGCGTTCGACCCGTCCCGCCATGAGGCGGTCGGCGTCCGCGAGGCTCCCGGGACGCCGCCGGGGACAGTGCTGGAGGTCTACTCCCGGGGCCTGGCGCACGGGTCCTGGGTCTTCAGGCCCGCCCGGGTCATCGTGTCGACGCAGGCGTCGGCGCCGCCGGATCCGCTCGGGTCGGCGGAGGCTCCCGAACCGTCCGAAGCCGGCCAGGTGCCTCCGCCTTCGTCGCTGTAGGGGGTTACTCCTCGGGTTCGTCCACTTCCGGGGCGGGCGGGCCGAGGGGGCCGCTGATGGCGGTGAAGGGCTTGTCGAGCTTCTCGCCCGAACCGTCGCGGCGGCCCAGCGTGACGTTCAGCATGGCCGGTTTGCCGTTCGCTGCCGCCGCGCGGAGCGGCGTCGGCGCGGCCCAGGCCTGGAGCAGGACGTCCTCACCCTTGAGGAAGCGGTGCGCGCGGACGCCGCCGGTGGCGCGGCCCTTGGACGGGAAGTCGGCGAAGTCGGCCAGCTTGATCGCACCGGTCTGGGTGCCGGGCAGCGCCGACGACGACCCGGAGATCGTGATGACGCGTGCCTCGCGCGCCGGGTCGAGGGCGCCGAACCACATGACGCGGGCGTCCGGCCCCAGCTTGATCCCGGCCATGCCGCCGGCGGCGCGGCCCTGCGGCCGGACGACCGAGGCGGCGAAGTGCAGCAACTGCGCGTCGGTGGTGATGAACACCAGATGCTGGTCGTCCGACAGCAGCTGCACCGCCCCGACGACGCGGTCGCCGTCCTTGAGGCCGATGACCTCGAACTCGTCGCGGTTGGCCGGGAATTCGGGGACGACCCGTTTGACCACGCCCTGCGCGGTGCCGAGGGCTAGGCCGCCGCCCTCCTCGGAGACCGCGGCGATGCCCATGACGGTCTCGTCCGGTTGCAGGTCGACGTACTCGGTGATCTGGGCCCCGCCCGCCAGGGACGGTGGCGTCGCCGACGCCGGGAGCGTCGGCAGGTCGAGGACGTCCACCCGGATCATCCGGCCGTGCGAGGTCACCGCGCCGACCTGGCCGCGCGCCGTCGCGGGGACGACGGACGTCAGCACGTCGTGCGCGGCGCGCGGGCCGCTGTCGGGCAGCGGGCCGGGGCCGTGCGTGCGGGCCATGAGCCCGGTGGACGACAGCAGCACCGTGCACGGGTCGTCGGCGACCTCCAGCGGAACGGCCGCCGCCGCGGTCTGCCCGGACGACTCGAGCAGGATCGTCCGGCGCGGGGTGGCGAACTCCTTGGCGACCTCGCCGAGCTCCTTGGACACGACGCCGCGCAGCTTCCGCTCCGATTCGAGGATCGCGGTCAGCGCGGCGATCTCCTTGGCGAGCTGCTCCTTCTCCTTCTCCAGTTCGAGCCGGTCGTAGCGGGTGAGGCGGCGCAGCGGGGTGTCGAGGATGTACTGGGACTGGATGTCGGACAGCTCGAAGATCTGCATGAGGCGCTGCTTGGCCTGCGCGGCGTCGTCGCTCTGCCGGATGACCTGGATGACCTCGTCGATGTTGAGCAGCGCGACGAGCAGGCCGTCCACGAGGTGCAGGCGGTCTTCGCGCTTCTTGCGGCGGAACATCGAGCGGCGCCGCACGACCTCGATGCGGTGGTCGACGTAGACCTGGAGCATGTCGCGGAGGCCGAGGGTGCGCGGCTGCCCGTCGACGAGCGCGACGTTGTTGATGCCGAACGTCTCCTCCATCGGCGTGAGCCGGTAGAGGTCCTGCAGAACCGCTTCGGGGTTGAACCCGTTCTTGATCTCGATGACGAGGCGGAGGCCGACGTTGCGGTCGGTGAGATCCTTCAGGTCGGCGATGCCCTGGAGCTTCTTCGTGTTGACCAGTTCCTTGATCTTGGCCTTGACGCGCTCCGGGCCGACCGCGTACGGGAGTTCGCTGACGACGATGCCCTTGCGGCGCGGCGTCACGTTCTCGACGGTCGTGGTGGCGCGGGTGCGGAACGTCCCGCGGCCGTTGGCGTAGGCGTCGCGGATGCCGTCCAGGCCGACGATCTTGCCTCCGGTGGGCAGGTCGGGGCCGGGGACGTGGCGCATCAGGTCGTCGAGCGTGGCGTCCGGGTGGTCGATCAGGTGCCGGGCCGCGGCGATGACCTCGCCGAGGTTGTGCGGCGCCATGTTCGTCGCCATCCCGACCGCGATCCCGGACGCGCCGTTCACCAGCAGGTTCGGGAAAGCGGCCGGCAGAACCTCGGGCTCGGTCTCCTGCCCGTCGTAGTTCGGGCGGAAGTCGACGGTGTCCTCGTCGATGGAGGCGACCATGAGCATCGCCTCGCGGGACAGGCGCGCCTCGGTGTACCGCATGGCGGCGGGCATGTCGTCGCCGCCGAGCGACCCGAAGTTGCCGTGCCCGTCGACCAGCGGCATCCGCATCGCCCAGGACTGCGCCATCCGCACCATCGCGTCGTAGATCGCGCTGTCGCCGTGCGGGTGCAGCTTGCCCATGACCTCGCCGACGACGCGGGCGCACTTCACATGCCCGCGGTCGGGGCGCAGCCCCATCTCGTTCATCGAGTACAGGATCCGGCGCTGGACGGGCTTCAGCCCGTCGCGCACGACGGGGAGCGCCCGCTGGTAGATCACCGAGAGGGCGTACTCGAGGTAGCTGCCGCGCATCTCGTCGGAGACGTCGACGTCGACGATGTTCTCTTCGAAGTCCTGCGGCGGGGGAGGGGCCTGGGATCCGCGTCGTGCCATGCCCACATTGTGGCCGGTCCCAGGGACATCTTTCGCCCGCCCCACCCGGTGTGGCGTCCGGTTCGCCGAATCGGTGCCGTTCCGTCACCTCCGCCGACCTGGCAGATTGAGGTCGGACGGTTCCGATTCCCGGAGGTGGAGGCTTCCTTGAGCGCGCTGGCCGACTTCCAGAACTCGATCTACTTGCAGGGGCTCGGCGACGTCGTCCCGGCGCTGCCGACGGACCTGACGAAGCTGGAGGGCCTCGCCGAGCGGTCGTTGCCGCCGCGGGCGTTCGGGTACGTGGCGGGGGCGGCGGGCAGCGAGGCGACCGCGCGGGCCAACCGCGCCGCGTTCGACCAGTGGCGGATCGTGCCGAGGATGCTCAGGGACGTGGCCGACCGCGACCTGTCCGTCCAGGTGCTGGGCACCGAAATGCCGTCCCCGGTGTTGCTCGGACCCGTCGGCGTCTTGTCGATCCTCCATCCGGACGGTGAGCTGGCCGTCGCGCGTGCGGCCGCGTCCGAGGGCGTGCCGATGGTGCTGAGCACGGCGTCGTCGCACACGGTTGAGGACGTCGCGGACGCCAATGGCGACGGGCCGCGCTGGTACCAGCTGTACTGGCCGAAGAACCGGGATCTCGCCGTCAGTTTCTTGGAGCGGGCCAAGGCGGCCGGGTACACGGCCCTTGTCGTCACTCTCGACACGTTCACGCTGGCTTGGCGTCCACGCGACCTGGACCAGGCGTACCTGCCGTTTCTGCGCGGCATCGGCATCGCGAACTATCTCAGCGATCCGGTCTTCCAGGACATGGTCGGCGGCCCGATCACCGACGAGAACCGGGATCAGGCGATCCTGCATTGGGTCGCCACCTTCGGGAACCCGAGTTTGACGTGGGACGACCTGATCTTCCTGCGGGAGCACTGGGACGGCCCGATCGCGCTGAAGGGCATCCAGCATCCGGACGACGCACGCCAGGCCGTCGACGAGGGCATGGACGGTGTCATCGTCTCCAACCATGGCGGACGGCAGGTGGACGGAGCCGTCGCCTCACTGGACGCACTGCCCGGCGTGGTCGACGCAGTCCGCGACCAGGCGACGGTTCTCTTCGACAGCGGAATCCGCACGGGATCGGACATCGCGAAGGCGCTCGCACTCGGCGCCAAGGCGGTACTGGTCGCGCGTCCGTACGCGTATGGGCTGGCGCTCGCGGGTGAGGCCGGCGTCCAGCACGTCCTGCGCTGCCTCCAGGCCGAACTGGAGTTGACGTTGGCGCTGTCTGGTTTCACGCGTCCAGACGAGCTCAACCCAGAGATCCTCGTGCGCGCGTAACGGGCGGTCGCCGAGGGGCGGGCACGGGCGGTCGTCAGGAGCGGCGGGCCAGGACCAGGCTGCCCCGTTTCGTGATCGGAAGCGGTGTCCGGACCCGCAGCGCCGCCTCGGCCGCCTCCGGGCGGGGCATGCGGCGGGCGATCAGGTAGTCGCGGACGGCGTCGCGGTCGGGCAGCGTGATCAGCGGTGCGTCCCAGCGTTCCACCTCGACCTCGCCGAACACCTCGCAGACGCGCGCCGGGGCCTCCTCGGCGTCGAACGTCGTCGGCTCCGGACGCCAGACGGGCGACAGTTCCGGGCTGTCGGTCCGGCAGATCGCGGTGACGAGCAGGACGCCGCCGGGCGCGAGGACGCGGCGTGCCTCGCGCAGCGCGAGACCGGGATCGTCCAGGTGGTAGAGCATGTTCACGGCGACGGCGGCGTCGAACGTCCCGTCCGGGAACGGCAGGCGCAGCGCGTCGGCCCGGACGCGCGGCCTCGGGTGGGCGCGCAGGAGGGCGGCGGACGCGTCCAGCCCCACCAGCCTGAAC
>JBOHBY010000152.1:0-7897 GCA_050698635.1 Spirillospora sp. | reverse complement strand
TCCACGGACGGCTCGGCGGCCAGCAGCCGCTCCGCCGCCGCGATCCCGCTGGCCTCGCCGAAGTCGCCGTACTCGACGCGCTCAGGCAGCCCAGCGGCGGCGAGCGCGTCCCGGTACCCGGCCAGCCGGTCGATGCCGACGCCCATGTCCTGCGGGCCCGCGATGGTCGCGATCCGCCGCCGTCCCGTGGCGACCAGGTGCGCGACGGCCTCGCGGGCGCCGCTGCGATTGTCGACGTCGACATAGCTGACCGGGGACAGGCCGGGCGGGCGGCCGCCGAGGACGGTCGGCACGCCGCCCGCCTCCAGCTTCGCGGGCAGCGGGTCCTCGGCGTGCAGGGACGTGAGCAGGACGCCGTCCACGTGCTGGGTGGTGAGGTAGCTCTCCAGCCGCCCGTACTCGGCGGGGGAGCGGGCGAGGGCGAGCAGCAGTTGCAGGCCCGTGTCGGCGAGGCCGTTGCCGATGCCGCGGATGATCCCGGCGAAGTACGGCTCGTCGAACAGCCGCCGGTCGGACTCGGCGACGACGAGCGCGACGGTGTCGGTGCGGCGGGTGACGAGCGTGCGGGCCGCGCGGTTCGGCACGTACCCGAGCTCGTCGATCGCCTTCAGCACGGCCGCGCGGGACCGCGGGCTCACCCGCGGCGAGCCGTTGACCACCCGCGACACCGTGCCGCGGCCGACCCCGGCCCGCGCCGCGACCTCCTCCAGGGTCGGGCGCACGCTCCTGCCCGTCATCTGGCCCCCTTTGTTCGTTGAACCCACCCCGCGCGGTCAGGGCCGCGTGGGCGGGCCGCCGCGCGCGATCACGCCCGCGTACCACCGTGCGCTGTCCTTGGGCGCGCGGCGCTGCGTGGCGTAGTCGACGTGGACGAGCCCGAACCGCTTGGAGTAGCCCCAAGCCCACTCGAAATTATCCAGCAGCGACCACGTGAAGTACCCGCGAAGCGGCACGCCGGAGGCGATGGCGTCGTGGCACGCCCGCAGATGCGCGTCCAGGTAGGCGATCCGGTCGGTGTCGTGGACGGTGCCGTTCTCGTCCGGCACCTCGTCGTAACCGGCGCCGTTCTCGGTGATGTAGAGCGGGACGGACGGGTAGCCGCGATGCACCCGGGCCAGCACCTCCTGCAGCCCGCCCGCGTCGATGTCCCAGCCCATCCCCGTCACCGGCCGCCCCGACGGCACGAACCGTACATGTTCGCTCCCGACCCACGGCGAATGTGCCGCGAACGGCGACGACGCGGCCTGCGCGGCCTCGCCGGGCGTCCCGGCGACGGTGTGCCGCGAGTAGTAGTTGACGCCGAGCTGGTCGATCGGCTGGTGGATCACGGCCAGGTCCGCGGCGGACGGGTCGAACCCGTGGCCCGAGGTGTCGGCGAGGACGTCCCACGGGTAGCGGCCGAGCAGCAGCGGGTCGAGGAACAGCCGGTTCTGGAGCCCGTCGACGCGGCGCGCGGCGTCCACGTCGGCGGGGTCGCCGGTCGCGGGCGACACCGCGTACAGGTTGACGGCGGCGCCGAACCGGTTGCCGGGCTCGTCCGCCCGCATCGCCTCGACGGCCAGGCCGTGGCCGAGCATCAGATGGTGCGCGGCGTGCAGCGACGCGGACGGGTCGCGCCGCCCCGGCGCGTGCTCCCCGGACGCGTATCCGAGGAACGCCGCGCACCACGGCTCGTTCACGGTCGTCCAGTGCCGGACGCGGTCGCCGAGCGCGGCATGCACGTGGGCCGCGTATTCGGCGAACCGGTGTGCCGTCTCGCGCTCGGGCCAGCCGCCCTTGTCCTCCAGCGGCTGCGGGAGGTCCCAGTGGTAGAGCGTCGGCCACGGCTCGATCCCGGCGTCCAGGAGCGTGTCGATCAGCCGCCGGTAGAAGTCGAGCCCGTCCCGGTTGAAGGCCCCGGACCCCTCCGGCTGGACGCGCGGCCAGGAGATCGAGAAGCGGTACGAGGTGAGCCCGAGGCCGGCCATCAGCGCCACGTCGTCGCGGAACCGGTGGTAGTGGTCGACGGCGACGTCGCCGGTGTCGCCGCCGAGGACCTTGCCGGGCGTCCGGGCGAAGGTGTCCCAGATGGACGGCCCGCGTCCGCCCTCCCCGGTGGCGCCCTCGATCTGGTAGGCGGCGGTGGCGGCGCCCCAGCGGAACCCGTCCGGGAAGGGCGCCGCCGGAGCCGCGCCGTTGTCGTCTTTTACGTTGTGCGCGTCTTGCGGGTTCTGTGCGGAGGTCATGCCTTCACCGCGCCTTCCATGATCCCGCCGATGATCTGGCGGCCGAAAACGATGAACACGACGAGGAGCGGCAGGATCGCCACGCTGGTCCCGGCGAACATGAGCGTGTAGTCCTTGAAATACGCGTTCGCCAGGTTGTTGATGGACAGCTGCACGGTCGGGTTGTCGGGGCTCAGCACCGCGAGCGGCCACATGAACTCGTTCCAGGTCTGCATGAACGTGAACAGCCCGAGGACGCCCGCAGCGGGACGCAAAGCGGGCAATACGACGCGCCAGTAGATGCCGAACGTGGTGCATCCGTCGACGCGCGCCGCCTCGATCAGCTCGTCCGGCACGGCCTGCTCGGCGTACTGCCGCATCATGAACACGCCGAACCCGGTGACCAGGAACGGGACGATGACCGCCTGGAGCTGGTTCTGCCACCCCAGCTCCACCATGATCATGTAGAGCGGGATGATGCCCATCTGCACCGGGATCATCATCGTCGCGACGATGGTGAGCAGCAGCGCGTTCCTGCCGCGGAAGCGGAGCTTGGCGAACGCGAACCCGGCGAGCGAGGCGAAGAACACCGTGGAGACCGTCACCGCGGCGGACGCGATCGCGGAGTTCAGCAGGCCCTTGGCGAAATACGCCTCGGGGTTGTCGAAGAGCCGTCCGACGTTGTCCGCGCCGTGCGCGCCGGGCAGCAGCGGCGGCGGGACGTCGGCGACCACGCTGTTCGTCCGCGTCGCCACGGTGATCATCCAGTAGATCGGGAACAGCGACAGGGCCAGCGCGACGACCAGCGTGAGGTAGGTCAGCGGGCTCGCGTTCCACAGCCCGCGGAACCGTCCGGGATGCTGAGGGTCGCGCTTGGCGTGCCGGGGTCCGGCCAGGAGTGTCGTCATCGGGTGCCTCCCGTGCGGCGCACCGCCAGAAAGTTGATCAGGGAGAACACGATGATCAGCACGAACAGCGCCCAGGCGACCGTGGCGCCGTAGCCGTACCGGTCGTGGCCGAACGCGTTGTCGTACATGTACATCGTGATCGTCTGGAACTGGTGCATCGGGCCGCCGTCCATCTTGTTGGGGGTGCCGACGCTGAACAGCACGGGCTCGGTGAACAGCTGGAGCCCGCCGATCGTCGAGATGATCACTGTGAAGATGATCGTGGGGCGCAGCATCGGCACGGTGATCTGCCAGAACTGCCGGATCCTGGACGCCCCGTCGATCGCCGCCGCCTCGTACAGGTCCTTCGGTATCGCCTGCATCGCGGCCAGGTAGATCAGGGCGTTGTAGCCCGTCCAGCGCCAGTCGACCATCAGCGCGATCGCGAGCCAGGACCAGCCGCGGCTGCTCGACCAGGCGATCGGGTCGATCCCGGCCAGGCCGAGCGCCCAGTTGACCATGCCCCAGTCCTTGTCGAACATCTGGGTGAACACGATCGCGACGGCGGCGGTCGAGGTGACCAGCGGCGCGACCATCCCGATCCGGAACAGGGTCGGCAGCCGCATCCGCCGGTTGAGTGTGTTGGCGATCAGCAGCGCGACCAGCAGCTGCGGGACGGTCGCCACCACGAAGATCCCGAGGGTGTTGACCGTCGCGTGCCAGAAGTCGGCGTCGGTCAGCAGGTAGTCGTAGTTGTCGAGCCCGACGAACCTCCGCGTCCCCGACGCCAGCTCCCACTCGTGCAGCGACACCCAGAGCGTGAAGCCGAGCGGGAACGCGCCGAATACGAGGAAGACCAGGTAGAACGGCGAGATGAAGGCGTAGGGGGCGCCCTTCACGTCGAGCCGGGCCGCCCGGGACCGCCAGGTTCGGCGCGGTCCCGGGCGGGCCCCCGGCGCGGGGGCCGGTGGGCCGTTCCGGCCGGGATACAGGTCGGTGGCCATCGTCAGCGGGCGGCCTTCCCGGCCTCGCCGACGGACTTCGACCAGGCGTCCCCGGGCTTCTGCTCGCCCTGCCCCACGGAGATCAGGACGTTCTCGACCGCCGCCCGCACGTCCTCGTTCTTCGGCCCGAGATGCACGGGCTTCACCGCGGCGACGAGCCGTCCGAAGATCTGGCCGATCGGGGCGTCGCCGAAGTAGGCGCTCTTCGCGCCCGCGACCGCCGGGTCCTGCGCGGCCTGCGGCGAGGACGGGAAGACCTTCGCCTCCTTGAACGCGCCGACCTGCCCCTCCGGCGACGTCAGGAACTTCGCCAGCTCAGCGGCCGCCCTGGCATGTTTTGTCTGCTTCGGCACCGCCAGCCACGACCCGCCCCAGTAGCCGGACCCGCCGGGGATCGTCGCGACGTCCCACTTGCCCTTGCCCGCGTCGCCGGAGAACTCCTCGATGCCGCCGAGCATCCACGACGGGCACGGCACGGTCGCGAACGTGTCGCGCTTGAGCGCCGTCTGCCAGGGCGGCGTGAAGATCGACATGTCGGCGGTGAGCTTGCCCTGCTCGAACTTCAGCGCCGTGTCGAACGCCTGCCGCACGGCCGGGTTGGAGTCGAAGACGAGCTTGTCGTCCTTGTCGAAGAAGCTGAAACCGGGCCCGTTTCCGGCGTTTTGCAGGACGGTCGCGCGGAACACGGCGGTGGGGCCGTCCAGCCATTTGCTGTCGGGCACCTTCTGCTGGAATTTCTGCCCGGTGGACAGGAACGCGTCCCACGTCGGCCACAGCCCGCCGACCTCGTCGCGCGCGGTCGGCAGGCCCGCCTTCTCGAAGAGGTCCTTGCGGTAGCACATGGCGAGCGGGCCGACGTCGGTACCGAGCCCGACGAGCCGGCCGCCGTCGGGGCTGAGGCCCATCTGCCATTTCCACGGCAGGAAGTTCTTCTCCAGCGCCTTGCCGCCGTGGTCGAAGAGGTCGACGAATTTCGTCCGCTGCTGCATGTAGAGCGGCAGGATGCCCTCCTCCAGCATGACGACGTCCCCGGCGCCGCTGCCGGTCGCCATCCACTGCTGGATGCGCGGCTTGTACTCGTCGAGGCTCGACACCTTGCGCTGCTTGATCGTGACGTTCGGGTGCGACCGCTCGTACTGCTTGTAGAGCGCGTCGTAGCCCGGTTCGCCGAAGACGTCCACGGTGAGCTCGACGGGCCCGCTCTCGGCGCCGTCCCCCTCACCGTCGTCGCCGCCGCAGGCGGCGAGGAGACCGGCGGCGAGCACCGCCGCCATCGCCGTGCCCAGCCCGCGCCGCATGATGGCCCTCATCGCGGGACCCCTTTCCTCGGGTCGTGTCCTGTGGGAGCGCTCCCACGAAGGAAAGACCGTGACCCCGCGCGCTGTCAATGCGCCGAGACGGAACCGTTATCAGTCGACACCCGGTGACGCGCTGCGCAAGGCTGCCCCCGTGACGATTTCCGACGACCGGCGCGGCGCGCCCGACCTGGTCCGCGACCACACGATCCTGTCGGTCGTGACCGGGTCGCGGGCCTACGGCCTGGCGACCGGTGCCAGCGACGTCGACCGGCGCGGCGTGTACGCGGCCCCGGCGCCGCTTTTCTGGCGTTTCACCAAGCCGCCCACCCATCTCGACGGCCCGCTGCCCGAGCAGTTCTCGTGGGAACTGGAACGGTTCTGCGAATTGGCCCTGGACGCGAACCCGACCGTCCTGGAATGCCTGTGGTCGCCGATCGTCGAAAAGGTCACCCCGGACGGCGAAGAACTCCTCGCCATAAGGTCGGCGTTCCTGTCGCGGCTCGCGTATCGCACGTTTCTCCGTTACGCCCAGGCCCAGTTCCGCAAGCTCGAAGGCGACCTGCGCAACGGCGGCGAACCGCGCTGGAAGCACGTGATGCACATGCTGCGGCTGCTGGTGAGCGGGGTGCATCTCGTCCGGCACGGCGAGCCGCGCGTGGACGTCGGCGACCTGCGCGACCGGCTCCTGGCCGTCCGGCGGGGCGAGGTCGGCTGGGACGAGATCGAGACCTGGCGTGCCGCCCTCACCACCGACCTGGACGGCGCCCTCGACCGCAGCCCGCTACCCGCCGAACCCGACCGCGCCACGGTCGAGGACCTGCTGATCTCCATCCGCCGAAGGAGCGTGACCTGGTGACCCGCCCCGTAGATCTCCCCACCGGCATGCTCGACCGGCTCGCCGCCGACCATCCGTATCCGCGTGCGTTCGTCACCGTCAGCGGCGCGCACCTGTACGGCTTCCCGTCGAAGGACTCCGACGTCGACCTGCGCGGCGTCCACCTGCTGCCGCTCGAAGAGATCGTCGGCCTGGAGACGGGGCAGGAGACCGTCACGCTCATGTGGGACCACGCGGGCGTGGAGGCCGACGCCGTCACCCACGACCTCGCCAAGTTCTGCACGCTGCTGCTGAGGCGCAACGGGTACGTCCTGGAGCAGGTCATGTCGCCGCTGGTCGTCGCGACGTCGCCGGTGCACGAGGAGCTGAAGGCGCTCGTCCCGGGGCTGATCACGTCGAACCACGCCCACCACTACCTCGGGTTCGCGCGGACGCAGTGGAACCTGTTCGAGCGGACGAACGAGCTGAAACCGCTCCTCTACACGTTCCGGGTCCTGCTGACCGGAATCCACCTGATGCGGACGGGCGAGGTCGAGGCCGACCTGACCCGGCTCGCCGGGGACGGACCGCCTTACCTTCCTGAGCTGATCGAGGCGAAGCGGGCGGCCGAGCATGGTGCGCTCCCGCCGGACGCGCCGACCCCGTCCCGGCTCCGGGACGACGTCGCCGCGCTCACCGCCCGCCTCGAATCCGAGCGGGACGGCTGTGACCTGCCGGAAGTCCCCGCCAACCGCCGTGCCGTGCACGACTTGGTGGTCCGGACCCGCATACGCTGAACCCTGAGGTGCCTCCCCTCCGTGCCACGGGTCAGACGGACTGTTTCGAACGCAACCGCCGCGTGCGTCCGCCACGTACCACGGGTGATTGCGAAGCCGAGGAAGGGGAGCGATGCACGATCAGGGCATCGAGCAGGAGGACATCGCGGAGGCGGAACTGCGGACCCGGCGGGGCGTGTTCCGCGCCGTCGCGTTCCGGGACCCGGTCGACGGGCACGAGCACCTGGCGCTCGTGCGCGGCGACGTCCGGGACCGGGAGGACGTGCTCGTCCGGACGCATTCGGAGTGCCTGACCGGCGACATCTTCGCCGCCACGCGCTGCGAGTGCGGGGACCAGCTCGCCGCCGCGCTGGACGCGATCGTCCGGGAGGGCGCCGGTGTCCTGGTCTACCTGCGCGGGCACGAGGGGCGGGGGATCGGGCTGGTCGCCAAGGTCAGGACCCATATCCTCCAGGACGACCAGGGCCTGGACACCGTCGACTCCGCCACCGCCATCGGGCTGCCGGTCGACGTCCGCGACTACGGCCCGGCCGCCCGGGTGCTGCGGCATCTCGACGTCCGGTCGGTGCGGCTGATGTCGAACAACCCGGCCAAGGTCAGCGCGCTGGAGGACTACGGCGTGACGGTCGCGGCGCGGGTGCCGCTGCTCGTCCCGGTCAGCGACGACAACGTCCGGTACCTCACGGCCAAGCGCGACCGCCTCGGCCATGACCTGCCGCAGCTCGGCGGGTCGCCGGTCAGCGAGGTCCGCCGATGACGCGCCCGATGACCGCTCCCCGCCCGGTCGGGATCGTGTGGCGCGCCGCCGCGCCATCCTCTCCGAAGGCGCCGCGGCTGGCCAGAGGCACGGAGCTGGCGGCGGCGGCGGGCGCGCAGGTCGTGCTGGTGGCGGC
>JBOHBY010000151.1:0-2277 GCA_050698635.1 Spirillospora sp. | reverse complement strand
GACCGGGACGAGCCCGATCTCCGGTTCGCCGGGCGGCTCGGCGCGCTCGGCCTCCTCGATGACCGCCGGCATCAGGACGCGCCGCCTGCCGGGCTCGTCCCGCATCGCCGGCGGTTCGTCCGCTGTGTCGGGCTCGTCCATCGGTATCACCCCCGGACGCGCCAGTATGCCGCGTGGGGTGCCCACCCTCTGAGGATGAGCACCCCACGCGGTCTTCTCTTTGAACGCGGTCTTCTCTTTGAACGCCGCCTTCTGTTTGAACGCGGCCTGACGGGGATCGCGGACGGCCGCCCTTCGCCCGGTCAGTTGAGCGCCGCCTCGACCGCGGGGACCCGGATGGCCCTGCGGGTCGCGCCGTAGGCCGTCGCCCCGGTGAGGACGGCGGCGATCGCGACCACCGCGACGAAGGTCCACACGCTTCCGTCCGGGGTGGCCGAGTCGCGCCGGGCGAGCCCGAACGGGACGATCGTGAAGATCGACGCGACCGTGCCGAGCAGCACGCCGGTGACGGTCAGCACGGCCGACTCCACCGCGACGCCGCCGAGCACCTGCCCGGGCGTCGCCCCGGCGAGCCGCGTCTGGCCGAACTCGCGGCGGCGGTGCGCGGTCGCCGCGATCAGCGTGTTCACCAGCATGATCGCGGTGAACAGGATCACCATGCCGATGACGACGAAGTTGAGGGTCTCGACGCTCTTGTCGTCGCTGGTCTTGGCGAGCCCGGAGGCGTCCATCGCCGCGTTCTCGGTGGCCTGGAGGAACAGCGTGCCGACGGCGATCGCGACGAACAGGATGATCGGCGTGACCGCGGAGGCCAGCGCGCCGGTCCGGCGGCGCATGGTGTCGGCGGCCAGGCCGCCGGCCGCGCCGCCGAACAGCCGCAGCGGCCCGGCCACCAGCGCCGTCACCCGCCGCATGATCGCCGGGGCCAGCAGCGCCAGCCCGATCCCGGCGAAGATGTCGGCCTGCCCGGACGTCGCCATCGCGTCCATGCCCTTGCCGTCCATCACGGTGATGGTGATGATCGCCTGCTGTGTGGCTATCGCCAGGAAGATGATCGCGAACACGACGCGCTTCCTGCTCAGCTTCCCGGTGTCGACGGCGGCGTCCGCGAGCGACTGCACCACTCCGACGCGGGTCGTGCGGCGCGCGGTGATCAGCGCGGCGACGACCGCGGACACGAACGTGATCCCGATGCCGAGGGACAGCGCGACCGGCCCGAAGGTGTAGCCGATGTCCGCCGGGACCTGGTCGGTGTCGTGCAGCATGCCGAGCAGCGCCCGCCCGAGGAGCATTCCCGGGAGGATCCCGAGCAGCGCCGCGACCACGGCCAGGCCCGCGGCCTCGCCGACGATCATCCGGCGGAGCTGCTTCGGGGTGGCGCCGACGCTCTTCAGCAGCGCCATCTCCGCCGCCCGCTGCCGGACCGACAGCGTCAGCGTGGAGGTGACCGCGAAGACCACCAGCAGCAGCCCCCAGCCGCCGACGACCTCCGCCATGATGACCAGGGTGGTCCTGGCGGGGCCGGTCGCGCCGCTCGCCTCCGCCGTGTCCAGCATCGACGCGAACGCCATGATGATCGCCGAGCCGAGGAACATCGCGAGGAACGTCGCCGCGAACGCGCCGGTCCGCTTGCGCAGTGAACTGATCGCCAGTTGGAACATCGTCACGCCTCCGCCATCGTCCGCTGACGCTCGACCTCTTCGGCCAGGTGCGTCATCCGCTCCGCGACGGCCTCTGCGGTCGGCGCGCTCTGGTGGCCGACGATCCGGCCGTCGGCCAGGTACAGCACCGCGTGCGCGAACGACGCGGCCACCGGGTCGTGGGTGACCATCACGACGGTCTGCCCGGACAGCTGCACCGACTCCTGCAGCAGGCTCAGGACGTCGCGGGCGCTGCGGGTGTCGAGCGCGCCGGTCGGCTCGCGCATCTCGTCCACCACCCGGCCGTCGGCCAGGAAGACCACCCGGTCGGTGTGCGACGCGGCCACCGGGTCGTGGGTGACCATCACGACGGTCTGGCCGAACTCGTCCACCGAGTGGCGCAGGAGCCTCATCACCTCGTCGCTGGCGGTCGAGTCGAGGTTGCCGGTGGGCTCGTCGGCGAACACGATCTCCGGCCGGCTCACCAGCGCCCGCGCGCACGCGACCCGCTGCTGCTGGCCGCCGGACAGCTCGCTGGGCCGGTGGCCGAGGCGGTCCCGCAGGCCGACGGTGTCGATCACGGTGGCGAACCACTCCGGATCCGGACTACGACCCGCGATGGCCAGCGGCAGGGTGA
>JBOHBY010000150.1:0-7362 GCA_050698635.1 Spirillospora sp. | reverse complement strand
GCCTGGCGCTCGGCGCCGACGGCGTGTGGACGGGTTCCATCTGGCTGACCGTGGCCGAGGCCGACACCCCCGAACGGGCCGTCCCCAAACTGCTCGCCGCCACGTCCCGCGACACCGTCCGCTCCCGCGCCTGGACGGGCAAGCCCGCCCGCTTCCTCAAGACCGCCTGGACGGACGCCTGGGAGGCCGAGAACTCCCCGGGCTACCTCCCGATGCCCATGCAGTTCATGCTGATCGCCGATGCCCTGCCCCGCATAGCCCGCTCCGGCGACGGCGAGCTGGTCACCTTCCCCGTGGGCCAGATCGTCGGCTCCATGAACCAGATCAAGCCCGCCGCCCAGGTCATCTACGACCTGATCACCGAATACACCGAGGCGATGGACCGCCTCACCACCATCACCGGGGAGCAGTGAGTTCTATTTCCCCTCGTAGAGGGGTGGGCGCTTCTCTTTGAAGGCGCGGGCGCCCTCCTTGGCGTCGTCGGAGGCGATGACGGGCCAGCCGATCTCGTCGGAGATCTTGAGGGCGTCCGGTTCGGAGAGGTGCTCGGTCTCGCGGTAGGTGCGGAGGATGCCCTGGACGGCGAGCGGGCCGCACGCCGCGATCTCGTCGGCGAGCTCGCGGGCGGCGGCGAGGGCCGTCCCGGCGGGGACGATCCTGTTGATGAGGCCCATGGCCAGGGCCTCGTGCGGTGTGACGGAGCGGGCGGTCAGGAGGATGTCCATCGCGTTGGCGTAGCCGATCTGGCGGGGGAGACGGAGGGCGGCGCCGCCCATGGGGAACAGGCCGCGCTTCGCCTCGTACAGGCCGAGGGTCGCGTCCTCGGCGACGACGCGCAGGTCGGTCCCGACAAGGAGTTCGGTGCCTCCGGCGACGGCATAGCCCTCGACGGCGCAGATCAGGGGCTTGGTGGGACGGCCCTCGCGGAGCAGGCCCTTCCAGTGGAAGTCGGGGATCCGCGCCATGCGCTCCTGAACGCGAGGGTCGGACGGCCGCCGTCCCATGGCCTTGAGGTCGGCGCCTGAGCAGAACGTCCCGGCGGCCCCGGTGAGGATGCCGACGCGGACGTCCGGCGTCTCGGACATGTAGGCCCAGGCGTCGGCGAGGCCCACGAGCATCTCGGAGCTGAGCGCGTTGCGGGCCTCGGGACGGTTCATCGTGACGGTGACGACGGGGCCGTCGCGGTCGATGGTGCAGTGCTCGGTGCCGATCGCCAGACGTTCCGCCATGATCCCCTCCGGTGGCCATAAATGAGAACAGATTCTAGTAAGGATGACACCACGTAGGTAGGGGTTGATCTGGAAAACGAGAACGTGATCTACTTTGGGCGGCGGAGGGAGAGCCGATGGGGTCACTGGGCTTCTGGCGGCTGGCGCGGGCGGACCCCGGGTGGGTCGCGGCCGTCGATCCGGACGGGACCGAGCACACCGCCGGCGAGCTGCTGGCCCGCTCCAACCGGCTCGTCCACGGGCTTCGCGCGCTCGGCCTGGAGAAGGGCGACGGGATCTGCGGGCTCGTCCCGAACGGTTCCGAAGGGCTGGTGCTCTATCTGGCGGCACTCCAGGCCGGGTGGTACTACACGCCGATCAACTGGCATCTGACCGGGCCCGAGATCGGATACGTCGTCGCCGACAGCGAGGCCAAGGCGTTCTTCGTCCACGAGCGGTACGCGGCGGAGGGGGCGCGGGCCGCCGCCGAGATCGACGCGCGGAGACGGTTCGCGTTCGGGTCTGTTGACGGGTTCCGCCCGTACGACGAACTGGTCGAGGGACGACCCGGCACGCTTCCGGACGATCGCGGCAACGGCGCGACGATGCACTACACGTCCGGGACCACCGGACGGCCGAAGGGCGTCAGGCGGGCGCTGATGGGCCTCGACCCGGACGACAGCGCCGAACTGATGACGTTCCTGCTCGGCATGTTCGGCATCGTGCCCGGACGCCCGGCCGGAGGCGAGGAGCAGGCCCACCTGATCACCTCGCCGAACTACCACACGGCCGTCACCCAGTTCGGCGGCACCGCCCTGCACATGGGGCACACACTCGTCTACATGGACAGGTGGGACGCCGAAGAGACGCTGAGGCTGATCCAGGAACACCGCGTCAGCAACACCCACATGGTGCCGACGCATTTCAAGCGGCTGCTGGCGCTGCCCGAGGACGTCCGGGAGCGGTACGACGTGTCGAGCATGCGGCACGCGGTTCACGCGGCGGCGCCGTGCCCGGTGCCGATCAAGCAGCGGATGCTCGACTGGTGGGGCGACTGCGTCTGGGAGTACTACGCGGCGACCGAGGGCGGCGGGACGATCGCCAGCCCCGCCGACTGGCGCGCCCACCCCGGCACGGTCGGGAACGCGTGGCCGATCAGCGAGCTCCTCATCGTGGACGACGACGGCGAACCCGTCCCGGCCGGGACGCACGGCACCATCTACATGAAGATGGCGGGCCTCGAATTCGAGTACAAGGGCGACGAGGAGAAGACGCGGAAGAACCGGTTGCAGGACTTCTTCACCGTCGGCGACATCGGCTATCTCACCGGCGACGGGTTCCTTTTCCTGTCCGACCGCAAATCGGACCTGATCATCTCGGGTGGGGCGAACATCTACCCGGCCGAGATCGAGAACGAGATCCTCCCGCATCCGAAGGTCGCGGACGTGGCCGTGTTCGGCGTCCCGGACGAGGAGTGGGGCGAGCAGATCAAGGCCGTCGTCGAGCCGGCCGAGGGCGTCGAGCCCGGGGACGCGCTGGCCGCCGAGATCCTCGCGTCGCTGGCGGGACGGCTCGCGAAGATGAAATGGCCGAAGTCGATCGACTTCATCGAGAGAATGCCGCGCGAGCCGAACGGCAAACTCCTCAAACGCAAGCTCAGAGACCCGTACTGGAAGGACCATTCCGGTGCCATCTGAGCCGAACCACGTCCTGGAATTCCCCGGCGGTTACACGCGCTCGGTCGGGCCGGTCATCGGACGTTTCCTCAGCGAGCTGCGCGACGGGCGGCTGGTCGGCGTCCGGACTGCCGGCGGTCGGGTGCTCGTCCCGCCGTCCGAGCACGACCCCGAAACGGGCGAGGACGTCACGGGCGAGTTCGTCACCGTCGGCCCCGCCGGGACGGTGACGACCTGGTCATGGGTGCCGCGCCCGGCGAAGGAGCATCCGTTCGACCGTCCGTTCGCGTGGGCGCTGATCCGTCCGGACGGCGCCGACACCGCCCTGCTGCACGCGCTCGACCTCGGCGTCTTCGACGACGGTGCGGGGCCGCCGCGACACCTCAAAACCGGGATGCGCGTACGCCCCCGCTGGCGGGCGGAGCGGACCGGGGAGATCGGCGACATCGAGTGCTTCCGGCCCGAGGTCACGATGATCAACGCGCCGACGCGGCTGGAGTACGACCTGCGCGGCGGCAGGGCCATGGAGCGCTTCCTCGAAGGCGTTTCGCAGGGCCGGATCCTCGGGCACAGGTGCCCGGTGTGCGAGCAGGTCATCGTGCCGATGCGGGGCCTGTGCCCACGCGACGGCGTCCCGACGACGCAGGAGGTGGAGCTGCCCGGCACCGGCACCGTCACGACCTTCGCCGTCAACAACATCCCCGATCCGCGCGCCCCCGAGGTGCCGTTCGTGTCGGCGTACGTGCTGCTCGACGGCGCCGGGCTCACGATGCTCACGCTCGTCGCGGGCATTCCGGCGGACCAGGTCCGGATGGGCATGCGCGTCAGGGCGGCATGGCGTCCCCGCGAGGAATGGGACCGGAGCATGAACACCATCAAATGGTTCGAGCCGCTCGACGAACCCGACGTCCCCTTCGACGCCATCAAGGACTTCACGTGACGCGCCAGATCGCCGATATCGCGGTCGTGGCGTTCGCGCAGACGCGGCACAGCGGCGAGGACGAGGGGCTCGCCGAGATCGAGCTGCTCGCCCCCGTCATCACCGAGATCAAGGAGAGGACCGGGCTGGCGCGGTTCGGTTTCACCTGTTCCGGGTCGTGCGACTATCTCGCGGGCACGCCGTTCTCTTTCGTGTCGGCGCTGGACGCGGTCGGCGCGTGGCCGCCGATCTCCGAAAGCCACGTTGAGATGGACGCCGCGTGGGCCCTGTACGAGGCGTGGGTGCGCCTGCTGCACGGTGACATCGACACCGCGCTCGTGTACGGGTTCGGGAAGTCGTCCCAGGGGAATCTGCGCGCGACCCTCACCCAGCAGCTCGACCCGTACCACCTGGCGCCGCTCGGCATCGACTCGGTGTCGCTGGCCGCGCTCCAGGCCCGCGCCTACCTGGAACGGTCGGGCGCCAAGGAAGACGATCTGCGCGCCGTCGCGGCACGTTCGCGCGCGTCCGGACGCGGCAACCCGTTCGCGCTCCACCTGCCGGAACCGGACGGCGACGCGGGCTACGACGTGGCGCCGCTGCGCCCGCACGACGTCGCGCCGATCACCGACGGCGCCGCCGCGATCGTCCTCGCCGCCGGGGACAGGGCGCGGGAGCTGTGCGAACGTCCCGCCTGGATCACCGGGATCGACCATCGGAGCGAGCCGCACGCGCCGGGCGTCCGCGACCTGACCCGGTCGGCGGCCACGCGCCTGGCCGGTGAGAAGGCCGGTGCGCACGGGATCGAGGTCGCCGAACTGCACGCGCAGTTCAGCCACGAGGAGCTGATCCTGCGCGAGGCCCTCGGCCTGGGGGACGGCGTGACGGTCAACCCGTCCGGTGGCGCGCTGTCGGCGAACCCGATGATGGCGGCGGGCCTGATCCGGATCGGTGAGGCGGCGGCGCGCGTCCATGACGGCTCGGCGTCGCGGGCGCTGGGGCACGCGTCATCCGGCCCCTGCCTCCAGCAGAATCTGGTCTGCGTCCTCTCCGCCCTTCCGGGAGGGAACGATGGGTAATCGCTGCGCGATCGTCGGCGTCGGGCAGACCGCGTACAAGAGCAGGCGGCCGGACGTGTCGATGCCCGGCCTGCTCCGCGAGGCGGCCCGCCGCGCGCTCGACGACGCCGGGCTGACCTGGACGGACATCGACGCCGTCGTCGTCGGCAAGGCCCCGGACCTGTTCGAGGGCGTGATGATGCCCGAGACGTTCCTCGCCGACGCGCTCGGCGCCACCGGCAAACCGCTGATGCGGGTGCACACGGCCGGGTCGGTCGGCGGGTCCACGGCGATCGTCGCGGCGGGCCTGATTCAAGGTGGTGTGCACGACCGCGTCCTCACCGTGGCGTGGGAGAAGCAGTCGGAGTCGAACGCGACATGGGCGCTGACGGTGAACTCGCCGTTCACGACGTCGCTGGTCGTCGGCGCGGGCGGCTACTTCGCCCCGCACATCCGCGCCTACATGCGCCGCGCGGGCGCCCCCGACCACATCGGCACGCTCGTCGCCGTCAAGGACCGGTTGAACGCGCTGCGGAACGAGTACGCGCACCTGAAGATCCCGGGCATCTCCCGCGAGCTGGTCGAGTCGACGCCGATGCTGTGGGAGCCGATCCGCTACCTGGAGACGTGCCCGTCGTCGGACGGCGCGTGCGCGATGGTCCTGGCCTCGGACGACGCCGCGAAGAAGGCGCCGGGCCGTCCCGCCTGGGTACACGGGACGTCGATGCGCTCCGAGCCGATGATGTTCGCCGGGCGCGACACCGTCAGCCCCCAGGCCGGGAAGGACGCGGCCGCCGACGTGTACCGGCAGGCCGGCATCACCGACCCGCGCGGCGAGCTCGACTGCGCCGAGGTGTACGTCCCGTTCTCCTGGTACGAGCCGATGTGGCTGGAGAACCTCGGGTTCTGCGGCGAGCACGAGGGCTGGAAGCTCACCGAGGCGGGCGCGACGGCGATGGACGGCGACATCCCGTGGAACCCGTCCGGCGGCGTGCTGTCGTCCAACCCGATCGGCGCGTCCGGGATGATCCGGTTCGCCGAGGCGGCACTCCAGGTGCGCGGCCGGGCGGGAGACCACCAGGTGGACGGGGCGCGCCGCGCCCTCGGACACGCCTACGGTGGCGGCGCCCAGTTCTTCGCGATGTGGATCGTCGGCAGCGACAAGCCCTGAACCGGAGGGTCGCATGGAGTTCAACCACGCCGACCTGTTCGAGGGGGTCGCGGACGCGGTCGGTGAGCGCGTCGCGCTGGTCTGCGGTGACCGGCGGCTCACCTACGCGGAGCTGGACGAGCACGCCAACCGCCTCGCGCACCACCTGGTGGACGCGGGCGTCCGGCCGGGGCAGCATGTCGCCGTCCAGCTCTACAACGGGGTCGAGTACGCGGCGGCGCTGCTGGCGGCGTTGAAGATCCGGGCCGTGCCGATCAACGTCAACTACCGCTACGTCGAGAGCGAGCTGCTCTACCTGTACCGCGACTCCGACAGCGTCGCGCTCCTGTACGACCTCGAATTCGAGGACCGGGTCGCCGCCACCGCACCGGACGTACCGGAACTGCGGCATCTCGTCGCGGTCGGCGGCGCCGTCCCGTCCATTCCGGGCGCGGTCGCCTACGACGAGGCGCTGAACGACGCCGTCGGAACCCGCACCGGCTTCCCGGCACGCTCCGCCGACGACCTCTACGTCATCTACACCGGCGGGACGACCGGGATGCCGAAGGGCGTCATGTGGACGACCGAGCAGCTGCTGTTCGCGTTCTGGAACCCGACGCTCCCGCGCCCGGCGAAGCCGGAGGACGTCGTCGCGATGGCGCGCGGCGGCGGCCCGCTGGTGATGATGCCGGTCCCGCCGCTCATGCACGGCGCCGCGCAGGTCGCGTCGTGGATCGCGTGGTTCATGGGCGCCACGCTCGTCTACACGCGCCGGTTCGACGCCGCCGACGTGTGGCGGACGGTCGCCCGCGAGAAGGTCAACTCGCTGACGGTCACCGGTGACGCGATGGCGATCCCGATGGCCGACGAACTCGCGCGCGGCGGCCATGACACCTCGTCGCTGCTGGCCTTCGTCTCGACCGGCGCGATCTTCACGGGGAGCGTCCGCGAGCGCGTCCAGGGCCTCCTGCCGAACACGCTGGTCATGGACCGGTTCGGGTCGACGGAGTCCGGTTCGACGGCCGAGGCGGTCGCCGGGTCGACCCCGGAGAGCGGGCTGCGGTTCGCGCCCGACGTGGACGACGTCACCGTCCTGGACGACGCGTTCCGTCCCGTCGAGCCCGGCTCCGGGACCGTCGGACAGGTCGCCCGCACCGGCCACATCGCGCTCGGCTACTACAACGACCCGGACAAGACGGCCCGGACGTTCCCCGTCGTCGACGGGCGCCGCTGGCTGCTCACCGGCGACATCGCGACCGTGGAGAAGGACGGGTCGATCGCCGTGTTCGGGCGCGGTTCGCAGGCCATCAACACCGGCGGCGAGAAGGTGTTCCCGGAGGAGGTCGAGGCC
>JBOHBY010000149.1:0-1729 GCA_050698635.1 Spirillospora sp. | reverse complement strand
CGGTACGGGCCGCCGGAGCGGGAGCGGGTGTCCGGCGCGTACGCGCAGATCGCCAAGGAGCTGGACGTCATCGAGGACCTCCGCTTCCCGGGCTACTTCCTGATCGTCCACGACATCGTCGAGTGCTGCCGCGAGAAGAAGATCCTGTGCCAGGGACGGGGCTCGGCGGCGAACTCGGCGGTCTGCTACGCGCTCGGCATCACGGGCGTCGACGCCGTCCGCCACGGGCTGCTGTTCGAGCGCTTCCTGTCCCCCGGACGCGACGGCCCGCCCGACATCGATCTGGACATCGAGCACCGCCGCCGCGAAGAGGTCATCCAGTACGTGTACGACAAGTACGGGCGCGAGTGCACGGCGCAGGTCGCGAACGTCATCAGCTATCGGCCGCGCATGGCCGTCCGGGACGCGGCCCGCGCGCTCGGCTTCTCCCCCGGCCAGCAGGACGCGTGGTCGAAGGGCATCGACCCGCGCGACCCCGTCGGCTCCGAGTCCGACATCCCGGGCCCGGTCCTGGAGCTCGCGGCCCGGATGCAACGGCTCCCCCGCCACCTCGGCATCCACTCCGGCGGCATGGTCATCGCCGACCGGCCGGTCGGCGAGATCTGCCCGATCGAGTGGGCGACGATGCCGAACCGCAGCGTCCTGCAATGGGACAAGGACGACTGCGCCGCCGCCAAGCTGGTGAAGTTCGACCTCCTCGGTCTCGGCATGCTCGCCGCGCTACACGACTGCTTCGACCTCGTCGACGAGCACCATGGCCGCCGGTACGACCTCCAGTCGATCCCGCCGGACGACGTCCTCGTCTACGACATGCTGTGCGACGCCGACACGGTCGGGGTGTTCCAGGTCGAGTCGCGGGCGCAGATGGCGACGCTGCCGAGGCTGCGGCCCCGCGAGTTCTACGACCTGGTGGTGGAGGTGGCGCTGATCAGGCCGGGCCCGATCCAGGGCGGGTCCGTCCACCCGTACCTGCGGCGCCGCAAGGGCCTGGAACCGGCCCGCTGCCCGCATCCGCTGATGGAGCCCGCGCTGTCGCGGACGCTCGGCGTGCCGCTGTTCCAGGAGCAGATGATGCAGCTGGCCGTCGACTGCGCCGGTTTCACGCCCGCCGAGGCCGACCAGCTCCGGCAGGCGATGGGCGCCAAGCGCGCGCCCGAGCGCGTCGAGCGGCTGCGGACGCGCCTGCTGGACGGCATGGCCGAGCGCGGTATCCCCGCCGACATCGCCGAGAGCGTGTACGAGAAGATCCTCGGTTTCACCGGGTTCGGGTTCCCCGAGTCACACGCGCAGAGTTTCGCGCACCTGGTGTACGCGAGTTCCTGGCTGAAGCGGCACTTTCCGGCCGCGTTCACAGCCGCGCTGGTACGGAACCAGCCGATGGGGTTCTACTCCCCGCAGAGCCTTCTGGCCGACGCCCGCCGCCACGGTGTCATCGTCAGGGGCGTGGACATCAACGCCAGCGACGTCCACCCGACGCTGGAAGAAGCCGTCGAAGTCGACTCCGACCATCAGCACGCGCCGTCCGAACCCCAGCCCGCGATCAGGCTCGGCTTCGCGGGCACCCGCAACCTGGGCGACGAGGCGGCGAAGGCCATCGCGGCCGGACGGCCCTACGCGAGCATGGAGGATCTCGCCCGGCGCGTACCGCTGTCGTCCGGCGCGCTGGAGGCGCTCGCGACGGCGGGCGCGTTCGACCGCTTCGGCCTGTCGCGGCGGGAGGCGCTGTGGG
>JBOHBY010000148.1:0-2497 GCA_050698635.1 Spirillospora sp. | reverse complement strand
CGCCGAGATCGCCAGACGCCGGACGGCCGCCGAGAACCCGCCGATGCCGCGCCCCCTGCTCGAACCGCCCCTGCCGCTGGAGCCTTCGCCTCTGCCGTCCGCGCACCAGCCATGGCCCGCACAGCACGCGCCATACGGCCGGCAGGCGCAGTACGGCCAGCAGGCGCAGTACGGGCCGTCGAGCGGAGCTCGTCCGTTGAATGGTGGTGGGTGGGGGCTGGAGGACGGTCCGTTCGCGCCGCACGCCACGATGAATCCGGCCCAGGCGGGACAGCGCCGGCCACTGCTGCTCGCCGCCGTCGCCGCCGTCGCGCTCCTGGTCACGATCGGGGTGCCCGCCGGTATCTGGTTCGCCGCGCGGGACGACGGGGGAGGGGCCGCGGCGGCGCCGTCGACCAGCCCCACGTCCACCGCCTCGGCGGCGGCCTCGGCCTCGCCGACGGGGAGCCGGGGCGAGCTCACCTTCTCCATCGAGGGCGGCGGCAGGGTCTCCCTGATCACCTACATGTTCAACGGGAAGACCACGAGGCTGAAGAATGTGAAGCTGCCGTGGAAGAAGACGCTCCAGATCCCGTCCTGGCCGCCGCGGATCCCGTGGAAGCTGGCGTACACGTCCCCGGCCGGCGGGTCGTCCGACAGCGTCGCGGTGGACGGCCAGGTGATCATCAGGGGGCAGGGCAGCTCGGGCACGGACATGCGGTCCGAGGGCGTCCTGTAACTCGGTCACCGAACTCTGTAGACCGGGTCACCCAACCCCGCACGCCGACGGCGGTACCCCTCCCGCGCCCGCGGGTTACTCTGATCGCGGGTGCGCATCCAGAAGGGACGGGACGCATGTCGACGATGATGCGGAAGCCGCCGGGCAAGGTCGACATCCTTCCGGAGGAGATCGGGAGCCTGGCCACCGGCCTGCCCCCGGCCGAGCCGGGGACGCTTTTCGTGAAGGGCGCCAGCGGCGGGATGCGGGTGTCCCCCGACGCCAGGTTCAACGTCGTGTTCGGACGCTGCGCGCCCGACGTCCACGTCTGCGTCGGCGGCGACGACACGCGCGTCAGCCGGCAGCACGGCATCATCACCCGCGAGCACTCTCGCTGGGTGCTGTACAACGTCGGCAAGCTGGCCATCCGGTTCCCCGGGGCGAAACTGGTGCTCGGCGGGCACCGCGCGGAGCTGCCGGTCATGTACACGCCGTTGTTCATCGTCGCGCCGGGGCAGGAGCACCTGCTGGAGGTGCGTATCGCGGCGGGGCAGGCGTCGTCAGGCCCGGTGGACGTGCACGAGCTCGCGACCTACGACCCCGACAACCCCGACAACGAGCGGCCGCACCCGTGGCGGCTCACCGACCAGGAGCGGCTCGTCCTGGTCTGCCTCGCCCAGCGGTACCTGCGCCAGGAGCCCTGGCCGCAGCCGCTGACCTGGGCGCAGGTCGCCGACGAGATCGCCGCGCTGCGCCCGTCGGAGAACTGGAACTGGCGGAAGGCGGCCCGCGTCGTCACCGAGGTCCGCACCCGGCTCAGCCCGTATGTCGGCGGCCTGCGCGAGGAGGAGATCCCGCCGCCGATCGGCAACGCGCTCAACCACAACCTGATCGTCGCGCTGCTGGTCCACACCAGGCTCCGCACCCAGGACCTGGCCCTCATCGGCGGCTAGGCGGGCAGTTGCGTGGCGGCGGCCCCCGCGAGGTGCGTCGCCATCGAGCACAGCTGCTTGGTCTCCTGCTTGCCCTCCACGACGAGGAACAGCATCTCGATCGCGTCGTCGCCGTGCTGGTCGGCGTACGTGCGGTGGACGACCCGGACGAGGCACGTCCCGTCGCCCTCCCCGTCAGGTTCGACGAAGGCGCGATGCCCCCGCAGCAGGGTGGGGCTGCCGTCGTCGGCGCTGAGCGGCTGGCCCCGGTCGAACCGGAGCGAGACATGGATCGTGCGGGTGGTGCTCTGCCACTCGCAGCCCCAGCCGCCGTAGTCGACCTCGGGGTCCTTCGCGTCGATCCCCGGGACGGTGTCGAGCGCCTCGTTGCTCAGCATCGTGCACGCGTCCTTGTGCGCCAGCGACCGGGCCGGGAACGGCGGTGACCGGCGCGGGATCGGGCCGCGGTTCAGCACCGTGACCGCGGACGCGACGGCGGTGTCGGCGATCGGGCACAGCGGCGGGGTCTTGGCCCCGGCCTGGTGCTCGCCCTCCAGCCGGGCGATGATCGAGATGGTGGTGCCGCCGTCCGGGGCCGGCAGGACCAGCAACCGGCCGCACTCGCCCTCCTCGGGCGACTCCGAGAACACCCGGACGCGTCCCATCGTCCGCGCCGGGCCGCTGGTCTCCGGGCCCGAGCCCCTGCCCATGCCGATCAGGACGTCGACGTCGTCGCTCCCGTCGGCGGACACGAGCACGTCGCACCGGTCGAAGTTGCCGTAGTCGTTGTCGAGGTCCGTCTTTCCGTACCGGCCGAGCGCGGCCGGGTCGGCGAGCGCGCAGGGGTCGGCGGTGCGCGGGTCGCCGA
>JBOHBY010000147.1:0-5317 GCA_050698635.1 Spirillospora sp. | reverse complement strand
GCGCAGGGGCATGCCGGCGCGAACGAGCGGTCCGGCGGCCCGGTGAAGACGGAGGAGGATTCGCTCGCCCCGGCCGCTCCGTCCCGCTCGGCGGCGCGGTCGCTGGCGGCGATCAGGTACGTGGAGGAGAAGGTGCCGGTCGAGGCGCCGGAGGGGATCGTGCTGCGCTACGGCACCTTCTACGGGCCGGGCGACTCGCAGCCCCTGCTGGACGCCGTCCGGAAGCGGCAGGTGCCGGTGATCGGCGGCGGCACCGGGATCTGGTCGTTCGTCGAGATCGCCGACGCCGCCGCCGCGACGCTCGCCGCGGTCGAGCGCGGAGTGTCCGGCGTCTACAACGTCGTGGACTGCGACCCGGCGCCGGTCTCGGAATGGCTGCCGTATCTGGCCGATGTCATGGGCGCGAAGCCGCCGTTGCGGGTGCCCGCCTGGGTCGGGCGGCTGCTCGCCGGAGGGTTCGTCACGGCCCAGATGACCGACTGGCGCGGGTCGTCGAACGAGAAGGCGCGGAATGAACTCCGCTGGGAGCCGCGGTACGCGAGCTGGCGGGAGGGGTTCCGGGCCTGGGCCGACCGATAGGACGCCCAGGCCCAGTCGCTGGCGTGAAAGCCTGCCCTAGCCGTTGGTCGCGAAGGCCTTAGCCGCTGGTCGCGTGGCCCTAGGCGGTGGTCACGAAGGCGGCGATGTCCTCGATGCGGACGATCTCCCCGCCCGCGCCCCAGTTGCCCTCAGGGATCTCGTTGATGTGCACCCACGCGGAGGTGGCCTGGGTGAAGCGCTCCGGGTCCGGGTCGGCGTCGGCGAGCACCTGGGTGACGCGCCGGACGATGTCGCGGCGTTTGCCGTCGTCCATCGACCCGGCCGGAACGCCCACGCGTACGACGTAGTGCGGCTTCTCTCCGGCGGGCACCTCCCGTCCGCCGATGAACCAGGCGTCGATCTCGTTCACCACCAGCCACGAGATGGACTTGGCGGCCTCGGTGTCCGGGGCGCCTTCGGCGATCATCACCTCCGACACCAGCCGTCCACCGACCTTCTCGCGGTGCGCCTGGTCGAGCGAGCCCTTGCGCACGAACAACTCCACGAACGGCACCAGTCAGTCCTTTCATTGAACTCTCGTCTGTCCAGCACAACGTACGGCAGTGAGTTCAATCAATCAACCCTCTACACTGGAGCCATGCAACGGACCAGCTTCGCGGAGATGCACTGCTCGATCGGGCAGTCCCTGGAACGCGTCGGCGAGTGGTGGACGCCGCTGATCCTGCGGGACATCCACCTCGGCCTGCGCCGGTTCGACGACATCGCGGAGAACCTCGGGATCTCCCGCAACCTGCTCACCCGCCGGCTGGAGACGCTGGTCGCCGACGGCATCGTGGAGCGCCGCGCGTACCAGGAGCGTCCGCCGCGGCACGAGTACCACCTCACCGAGGCGGGGCGCGAACTCGTCCCGGTGCTGATGACGCTGATGGCCTGGGGCGACAAATGGGTGACACCGGTCGGCGGCCCGCCGGTGTCCCTGGTGCACCGCGACTGCGGCGCCGGGTTCACGCCGCGGGTCTGCTGCTCGGAGTGCGGCGAACAGGTGACGACCGCCAACGTGACAGCGCTCCCCGGACCGGGCGCCGCCTACGGCCCCGGGACCAAGGTGCTGGCCCGGCGCAGCGGCCTCGGCCCCCAGGAGCCGTGACCGCCTTCCGCGCCCGGGACCTGCTGCGCGGCGATGTCCGCACGGCGTCCGCGCGATCGGATGGGTTAGGCGGCCTTTCTGTAGGTGTGGAATGCGCGTGTTGTAAGGAGGCCCATCGCGAGGGCGGTGGCTGCGAGGAGCGCCAGGTGCGTCCAGACGGAGCTCCAGTCGGGGTTGGCGAGCATCGCCTCCCGGGCCGCGGCGACCGCCCATTCCACCGGGTTGCAGGCGGCGACGCGGCCGACCCAGCCCGGGGCGAGGCCCAGGTCCATCACGGCCGAGCTGAGGAACACGAGCGGCAGCGTGGTGAACTGGGAGATCGCGATGAGGGACGTCTGCCGGCGGGTCAGCAGGGCGATGGCGTCGGACATCGCCGAGAACGCCAGGGCCAGCAGTGCCGCGGCGAGGAGCGTGACGCCGACGCCGACGCCGCCGACGCCGACGACGCCGCCGGGGAACCTGGCACCGGCGGCCACGGCTATGGCCACGATGATCAGACTCTGGACGAGTGTCTGGATCGTCTGGTGCGCCATGGTCGCGATCACCATGGCGCCCCGGCCGGCGGGCGAGGCGAGCAGCCTGTCCATCACGCCGCGTTCGATGTCGTCGAGGTAGGTCGTTCCCGACCACGCGCTGGCGAACAGCGCGGTCATCATGACCACGCCCGGTGTGAGGAACCGCAGGTAGTCGTCGTTGTCGGCGCCGTTGGCGCCGTTGGCCGGCGCGAATCCCGGCAGGTCGGTGACCGAGTGGAAGAGCTGGCCGAACAGCAGCAGCCAGATCACCGGCTGGACGAGACCGATGATGAGGAAGGTGGGCATCCGCTTCAGGCCGCGCAGCAGACGGCCGGTCAGGAGCGCGGAGTGCGTGATCAGCGTCAGTGGGCGCCGAGTGGTGAGACGGGTGGGTGCGGTGGTCACTTCGTCTCCTCCAGGCTGTGGCCGGTGTGCCGGAGGTAGACGTCGCTGAGCGAAGGCCGGGCGAGCGTCGCGGAGCTCACCGCGATGCCCGCTTCCTCAAGCGCGGCGAGTACCGGCGGCAGCGCTCGGGCTCCGTTGTCGGTACGGCCGTGGACGGTGCGCCCGTCCATGGAGATGTCGCGGAGTCCGGGCACCTTGCGTAGGGCTGGGAGTGCCCTGCCGTCGGCCTGCTGGGCGAGTTCGACGCGTACCGCGTCCCCGCGCAGGTCGCTCTTGAGCTCTTCCGGCGTGCCCGAGGCGACCACCCGGCCGTGTTCGACGATCGCGAGCCGGTCGGCCAGGTGATCGGCCTCCTCCAGGTAGTGCGTCGTGAGCAGCACCGTCATCTGCTCGGCGGCTGTCAGCCGGGCGATCTCGGCCCAGAGGTCGGCGCGGGCGTGGGGGTCGAGGCCGGTGGTCGGCTCGTCCAGGAAGAGCACCCGGGGGCGGTGCATCAGGCCGAGGGCGACGTCGAGCTTGCGGGCCATGCCGCCGGAGTACGTCCGCACCAGCCGGTCGGCGGCGTCGGCCAGGCCGAACATTTCGACGAGCTCGCGGGCCCGTGCCATGGCGTCCCGGCGGGACATCCCGTGGAGGCGCCCGGCGAGCAGCAGGTTCTCGGTCGCGGTGCCCATCGGGTCCGTGCCGGGCCGCTGCGAGACGAACCCGATCGCGCGGCGCACCCGTCCGGGCTCGGCCGCCACGTCGATCCCCGCCACCCGTGCCGATCCCGAATCGGCGGCCGAGAGCGTTGAGAGGATCTTCACCGTAGTCGACTTGCCCGCCCCGTTCGGGCCGAGCAGCCCGAGGACGGTCCCCTGCGGCGCGCTGAGGTTCAGCCCCCGCAGTGCCATGACCGGCGGCTTCTTCCGGCCCGCCGGATAGGTCTTGACCAGATCGACGGCCTCCAGAGCCGGATCCGTTTCCCGGGCAGCGCCCATTGTCACACCCCTTGACAGGATCTGGTGTGACTCCCACCTTCCTGATGTCACCGGACACCGGGAGGCTTAATGGCGAGGGAATGGACCCTACGGTGAAGAGCCGCCAGCGACGCTAGCACACGGCCCCGCCGTTTCAAGTCGGGTCCATTCGAGGCGGGCTGAAATTTCAGTTGCGGGTTGAAATCTGGTCGTTGACACCGCATCGAAGTACGTTGCTGCCACACGACGCCTTTACCACCAGGCCTCGTGGTCCCCCGCCAACCCCCGATTGTGCCGCCGACAAGGTGGTCGGCGGCGAAAGGTGGAACCAGAGTGAACCGTGGATCGCACGTCAGACGCGTGGTGACCCCACTGGTGAGTGCAGCGGCACTGATCACCCTCCCCGCCCTCGGGACCGTTCCCGCGACGGCCCAGACCCACGCCGCGGGGACCGTCCGGCTCGCACAGCTCCCGCAGACGGCGCTCGCCGACCAGCTGACCGGACGGCTCGGCTCCCAGCACGCCGGCGCCTTCGTCGACCGCGCCGGAAACCTGGTCGTCAACGTGACCGGCGAGGCGGCCGCCCGGCAGGTCCGCGCCGCGGGAGCCAGGGCCCGCGTCGTCGAGCACGGCATCAGGCCGCTGACCGCCGCCAAGACCAGCCTCGACCGGCTCGCCGGGACCGCCGGCACCACCGGGCTGTCCTGGGGCGTCGACGTCACGTCCAACGCCGTGGTCGTGAGCGTGCCGAAGAACGACAACGACGCCGCCACCAAGGCGTTCGTCAAGCGCGCACGGGCCCTCGGGCAGACCGTCCAGATCAAGCGCGTCGCGGCGGCCCCCCGGCTGACGCTCGGACCCGGCGACGCCATCACCACCGGCGGCTCGCGCTGCTCGGTGTCGGCCATCGGCGTCAGCGGCGGCACCGACTACGTGATCACCGCCGGGCACTGCACCAACATCGGCGCCACCTGGTCGGCGGGCGGCCAGACCGTCGGCACCCGGCAGATCAGCAGGTTCCCCGGCGACGACTACGGCACGATCCGCAGCGCCGGCCAGATCCAGATGAACAACGCCCAGCTCACCGAGGTCGGACGTCCGGCGGTCGGGACCCAGGTCCAGAAGAAGGGCTCCACGACCGGGACGACGTCCGGACGGCTCGTCGGCTACGACCGGACGGTGAACTACCAGGAGGGATCCGTCTACCAGATGATAGAGACCACCGCCTGCAGCCAGCCCGGCGACAGCGGCGGCTCGCTCCAGGCCGGCAACATCGCCGTCGGGATCACCTCCGGTGGCACCACCGGCGGCTGCGGAAGCAACTTCCAGTCGTTCTTCCAGCCGCTGGACGAGGCGCTCCAGGCTCAGGGCGCCACCCTGAAGTGATCTGAGTTCGTCGTTCGCGCGGGGCTCCCGGGGTTGTCGCCGGGAGCCCCGCTTTGCTGAGGTCAGGCGGCGGGCGGTGCGTCCTGCCTGGCCGAGGAGACCTGGGCGGCGAGGCGGTTCCGCAGGACGGTGAGGCGGGCGATCTCGGCGTCGAGCGCGTCCAGGCGGCGGTGCGCGATCCCGGAGCCCTGCCCGCATCCGGTGCCGTTGGGCGGCGGTGGCGCGTCGGCGTCGATGAGGTGGAGCAGGCCGGCGCACAGGCGCAGGTCCTCGACGGTCAGCCCGACGGAGAGCAGGTGGCGGATCGTGCGCACCCGGGCGACCTCGGCCGGACCGTCCTCCAGCCCCCACCCACCGCCATTCAA
>JBOHBY010000146.1:0-4528 GCA_050698635.1 Spirillospora sp. | reverse complement strand
CGCGCGCGCTGCACCTCACCCCAGGCGGCCGCGGCGTCGCGCTGCGCGGACTCCTTCTCCTGGGTGACGGACGCGACCTGCGTGGCCGCCTCGTTCTGCGCCTCGACGGCACGCCGCTCGGCCTGCTCGGCCTGACCGCGCGCGCGCTGCACCTCACCCCAGGCGGCGGCCGCGTCGCGCTGCGCGTTCTCCTTCTCCGCCTGGACGGACGCGACCTGCGAGGCGACCTCGCTCTGCGCCTCGCTGACCTTCCGCTCGCCGGCGGCGAGGGCGTCGCCGATGAGGTCGGCCATCTGGCGGAGCCGCTCGACGATGTCCCATGGCTGCGCCTCGGGCGCCTCGACCTCGGCGCGCGCGGCGTCACGCGGACGACCGGGCTGCTGGGGAGGCTGGCCCGGCTGGCCGAGCTGGCCGGGCTGGCCCGGTTGCGGGGGTTTGGACATCTGGATCGGCTGCTGCGCGGCCGGCACCTGGCCCTCGGGAGCGCGGCCCGGGTCGCGGCCCATGGCGGGCCAGGGGGTCGCCGCGTCCGGGGCGCCGCGGGGGCCGCCCGATCCGTTCAGCTCGCTCACTGCTCTCCCCGCCTCACGGCTCTGAGCCCCATGGACGGAATGGCTCCGCACGGCATGGCTCCGCGCATCGTCGTGCCGGCGTTGTTCGCCCGACGGCTCGTCATCTCGCTCACGTGTCTCCTCGCCCGGCGGCGCGCTGCCGCGTTCGCGGGGGTGGGTGTGCACATCTCGTTCGCTCCGCTACCGGCCCTGAGCCGTCATCGCTTCGCTCACTGAAGGCACTCTAGCCCCGACCAGCGGAACGTTTGCCCAGTTTGGGGTTTGCTTTCCCGGCCGCCGCACGGTGTTCGCGCACGCAGGACGCCTGTTCAGAGCCGCGACGGCGTGTCCGGCGGTGCCATGGGTCACATCAGGATGGCGGGTGCGACAATCGCGCTCCATGGAACTTCGCACCCTGTATCCGCCGCTCGAACCGCACGCGACCGGACTGCTCGACGTCGGCGACGGCAACCAGATCTACTGGGAGGTCTGCGGCGACCCGGACGGCAAGCCCGCGGTGATGCTGCACGGCGGCCCCGGCGGCGGATGCTCCGCGACGCACCGCCGGCAGTTCGACCCGGAGGCGTACCGGATCGTCCTGTTCGACCAGCGCAACTGCGGACGGAGCCTGCCGCACGCGAAGGATCCAGAGGTGTCCCTGGAGGCGAACACGACCTGGCACCTGGTCGCCGACATGGAGCGGCTCCGCGAGCACCTCGGCATCGACGACTGGCTGGTGTTCGGCGGGAGCTGGGGCAGCGCGCTTGCGCTGGCGTACGCGCAGACACATCCCGGACGGGTGACCGAGCTGGTGCTGCGCGGCATCTTCATGATGCGGCCGTTCGAGCTGTACTGGTTCTACCAGGAGGGCGCGTCGCTCATTTTCCCCGACCTGTGGGAGAAGTACGTGGAGCCGATCCCGGAGGACGAGCGCGAGGACCTCATGTCCGCGTTCGAGGAGCGTCTGCACTCCCCGGACCGGGACGTGCGGGTCGCGGCGGCGAAGGCGTGGTCGACCTGGGAGGGGTCGACGCTCACGCTGCGGCCGGACCCGGAGCTGGCCGGCGGGTTCGGCGAGCCGGACTACGCGGTCGCGTACGCGCGCATCGAGAACCACTACTTCGTCAACGAGGGCTTCTTCGAGGACGAGCAGCTCATCCGGGACGTGGACAAGATCCGCGACATTCCCGCCGTGATCGTGCAGGGCCGCTACGACATGTGCACGCCGGTCGCGACGGCCTGGGACCTGCACCGCGCGTGGCCCGAGGCGGAGTTCCACATCGTCGACGACGCCGGGCACGCCTACATCGAGCCGGGGATCCTGCACCGCCTGATCGAGGCGACCGACCGCTTCGCCGGGAAAACCTGATCCGGAAACCCGATGCGGAAACCCGATCCGGAAACCTGGTCCGGGAAAACCGGATTAATGCGTCCCAGTGGGCTGATTTTCATGAATGCCATGAAACGGTCATGTCGGAATATCAGCGACGGCCGGGCCGTAACCCGGGGTCCGGACAGGCGGCCGCGCATCCGCCCGTCCGCGCCGCCCGTACCCCGAAATGCCGTAATTCTTACTCTTGAGCTACCCGCTTCTTACCGTTCTGCCGGTAAACATGCCCCTTGATGGACAGCTTCTCCGCGATCACAGGGCCCGCGCCGGCGCCTTGGCCCACACCCGCCCCAGCACGCCCGCGAGCGGACGACCTCGCCCGATGCCACGTGACGCCCGCCGCACCCGGCGCGTTGACATGAAATCTGAGTGACTTACCTCACACAACCGATACACAAAACGCCGCACCGGACGACGACAGAACATTAAGGTGGCGTTCAGGAAACGCCCGGAGAGCGCCGCCGCCGAAGTCGGCAGTACCTCCTGCGTATCACCGGGAAAAGCGGACATTCGCCCGCGCGGACCTCGGCGGAATTGCACCGAATTCGGCAAAGCAATTAATCCTACCCACTGCGGTAGGCGGCTAAACATCCCGCCGATAACATTACTCTGCGATCACGGCCCGAGATTCGCTAAGTTGCCTGGACATGGCAGCGCAACCCCTGGAAACACCGACCCGACGCCCCGGCGCAAGCGAGACGAACGCGGACGTGCAACTCCAGGAGCCGAGCCTCGCCGACGGCCCGGAGCTTTGGCGGCTCGCCCGCGAATCTCGGGTCCTGGACGTCAACTCGCCTTACAGCTACACCCTTTGGTGCCGCGATTTCGCCGACACTTCCGTGGTGGCGCGCGACGGCGGCGTCCCCTGCGGATTCATCACCGGATACGTCCGTCCTTCACGGCCCGACACGTTCTTCGTGTGGCAGGTCGCCGTCGGCCGCGACCACCGCGGCCAGGGTCTGGCCCGCCGCATGCTGAACCGTCTCGCCGACCGGCTGGTCCCCCGCGGCCACCGGTTCCTCGAAGCGACGGTCACACCGGACAACACCGCTTCCACCGCGATGTTCGAGGCGTTCGCCCGGGGCCGCGGGTGCGGGGTCGCCCGCAGCCCGCTGTTCGGCGCGGAGCACTTCCCCGAGGGGGGACACGAGCCCGAGGTGCTCTTCAGGATCGGCCCGATCGCCGACGCGAACTGACCACAAGCACTCCCCGTCCGCTCCCCCACCGACCTGCCTGGAGGCAGAAAATGGACGTCTTCGACCGCTTGGAATCGGAAGTCCGCGGCTACTGCCGAAGTTGGCCCACGGTGTTCACGACCGCGCGCGGCAGCCACATGACCGACGAGAACGGCAAAACGTACCTGGATTTCTTCGCCGGCGCGGGAACGCTCAACTACGGGCACAACAACCCGCAGCTGAAACGAAGGCTCCTGGACTATCTCGCCCGCGATGCGGTGGTACACGGGCTCGACATGTACACCTCGGCCAAACGAGAGTTCCTGGAACGATTCAACGAGTACGTGCTGCGTCCTCGGGGGCTCGACTACAAGGTGCAGTTCCCGGGTCCCGCGGGCAACCACGCGGTCGAGGCGGCGCTGAAACTCGCGCGCAAGTACACCGGGCGTGAGACCGTCGTCAGCTTCACCAACGCCTTTCACGGGATGACGCTCGGCGCGCTCGCCGTCACCGGGAATTCGATGAAACGGACCGGCGCCGGGGTACCGCTCGGGCACGGCGTCGCGATGCCGTACGACAACTATCTCGACGGCAGGACGCCCGACTTCCTGCTCTTCGAGACGATGCTCGACGACAGCGGCAGCGGCCTCGACAAGCCCGCCGCCGTGATCGTGGAGACGGTCCAGGGCGAGGGCGGCATCAACGTCGCCACCGCCGAGTGGCTGCGCGGCCTCCAGGACCTGTGCCACCGGCACGACATCCTGCTCATCGTCGACGACGTGCAGATGGGCTGCGGCCGCACCGGCCCGTTCTTCAGCTTCGAGGAGGCCGGGATCGTCCCGGACATCGTCTGCCTGTCCAAGTCCCTCAGCGGGTACGGGCTGCCGCTGGCGATCACGCTGATGAAGCGGGACCTGGACGTGTGGGACCCGGGCGAGCACAACGGCACCTTCCGCGGCTTCAACCCCGCGTTCGTCACCGCCGTCGCCGCGCTGGAGGACCACTGGACCGGCGACGACATGGAGAAGCAGACCCTCGCCAAGGGCCAGCAGGTCCACGCGGCGCTGGAGTCGATCGCGCTGGCGCACGCGGGCGCCATCGACGTCGTCCGCGGCCGGGGCCTGGCGTGGGGCCTGGTGATGAACGACGCCGACCTGGCGCCGAAGGTGTGCGACGAGGCGTTCGCGCGCGGCCTGCTGATGGAGACCTCGGGCCCGGAGGGCGAGGTCGTCAAGCTGCTGCCGCCGCTCACCACGACCGAGGCCGACCTGGACCGCGGCCTGGAGATCATCGCGGACTCGCTGGAGGCCGTCCGGCAGAAGGTCGCCGCCTGACCCGGGCGACCCTGACCCGACCGGATCCGACCCGACCGGCTCCGACCCGACCGAACACTCACCCGACCGACCGTGACC
>JBOHBY010000145.1:0-6584 GCA_050698635.1 Spirillospora sp. | reverse complement strand
GGGGTACAGCGCGACGATTATGACGTTGCAGATGGTGATGTTCGCCTATCTGGGTGTCGAGCTGGTGGGTGTGACGGCGAGCGAGGCCAAGGACCCGGAGAAGAACATCCCGCGGGCGATCAACTCGCTGCCGCTGCGGTTCGCGCTGTTCTACCTCGGGTCGCTGGTGGTCATCCTGGCGGTGGTGCCCTGGACGGCGTTCAAGGGCGGCGCGAGCCCGTTCGTGCTGGCGTTCGACAAGATCGGCATTCCGGGCGGCGGGGACATCGTGAACTTCGTGGTGCTGACGGCCGCGCTGTCGTCCTGCAACGCGGGTGGGCTGTACTCGACGTCCAGGATGCTGCGGACGGCCGGTGTGAACGGGGACGGTCCGAAGCTGCTTTCGCGGCTGAACGGGCGTGGTGTTCCTGTTCTGACGGTCGTGATCTCGGCGCTGGTGATGGGCGTCGGGGTCGTGGTCAACGCGGTCGTGCCGGAGAAGGCGTTCGAGTACATCACGTCGGTGTCGACCGGCGGGGCGATCGCGGTGTGGACGGTCATCCTGGTCTCGCACATGGTGTATCGGCGCAGGTCGAAGGCCGGGGTGTTGGAGAAGTCGTCCTACCGGATGCCGTGGGCGCCGTTCAGCACCTGGGGGGTGCTGGCGTTCTTCGTGTTCGTCACGGTGACGATCGCGTGGGAGTCCGACACCAGGATCGCGCTGTACGTGATGGCGGTGTGGGCCGCGGTGGTCGTGGTCGCGTGGCCGTTCGTGCGGCGTGCTTCGCAGGACGCGACCGGTGTGAAGCTCGCCGTGGAGACGGAGAGTACTAGCGCCTGAGTGAGGAATGTCCCGGCGGCATCAAGCCGCCGGGACATTCCATGCCGTGGGATGATCCCCCTGGGCGGGTCCCATCCCTCCGGAGGCGCACGTGACCAGCTTGCTCGAGATCCGCGTGCGCTGGGTCCTGCTCGTGGTGGTCGGTGTCGCCAACGCGGTCGGTTCGCTGGTCGTGCTGTTGTTCGCGACCTTTGTGGTGCCGGATCCGCCGCTGGACGACCGCGATTACGCCCATCTGGTGAACGCGGTGGCCTTTTTCAGTTATCCGGTCGTCGCCGTGCCGGTGGCATTGTTTTCGGGGTTGTGGCTGTGGCGGCCCGTGGTGAGCCTCGTCCGGGACGGGGGGACGCCCGATCGGCAGCAACGGCGTGCGGTGCTTCTTGGACCGTTGCGGCTGACCCTTCTTATTGGCGCGTTGTGGGTGATCGGGGCGCTGGGCTGGGCGGTGCTCGATATTGCCCTTTTCACGGGCCGGTTGGCCGTGAAGACGGGGCTGACCTGTTTGCTGGGTGCGGCTACGACCTGCACGATCGTCTATTTGCTGTCGGAGCGGCTGCTGCGTCCGGCGGCGGCCCTGGTGCTGGCCGCGGAGCGGCCGAGGAAGGTCCGGCTGCCGGGGGTGACGACGCGGGTCATGCTCGCGTGGGCGCTGGGGACGGCGATTCCGGTGTTCGGGCTGATCTGCGTCGCCGTCGCCGCGTTGGCCGCGCCGGATATTAATGTCACGCAGCTTGCCGTCACCATTCTGGGGCTGGGTGGGGCCTCGCTGGTCGCGGGTGTCTATGTCACTTATATAGCGACACAGGCGATCGCCGATCCGATCCGGGCCGTCCGGAAGGGGATGGCGCAGGTGGAGCGGGGAGACCTCGGCGCGGAGGTCGACGTGTACGACGCGAGCGAGGTCGGGCAGTTGCAGGCCGGTTTCAACCACATGGTCGCCGGGCTGCGCGAGCACGAGCGGCTGCGTGATTTGTTCGGACGGCACGTGGGCGAGGAGGTCGCCGACCTGGCGCTGGAGCACGGCGACATCACGCTCGGCGGGGAGACCCGCGAGGTGGCCGTGCTGTTCGTCGATCTGACCGGCTCGACGAGGCTGGCGGACACACGGAGTCCGGACGAGGTCGTCGAGCTGCTGAACCGGTTCTTCGGCGTCGTGGTGACGGTGGTGGCGGGGCACGGCGGCTGGATCAACAAGTTCGAGGGCGACGCGGCGCTCGCGATCTTCGGCGCGCCGACGCCGCTGGAGGACGCGGCGGGCGGGGCGCTCGGGACCGCACGGGAGCTCGCGCGGCGGCTGCGCGCCGAGGTGCCGATGCTGGACGCGGGGATCGGCGTGTCCGCGGGGCCCGTCGTCGCCGGGTACATCGGCGCGGAGGAGCGGTTCGAGTACACGGTGATCGGCGATCCGGTGAACGAGGCGGCCCGGCTCAGCGACCTGGCGAAGGGGGTGCGCGGACGGGTGCTGGCGTCGGCGGCCGTCCTTGAGCTGGCGCATCTCGCCGAGGCGGACGAGTGGGACCTCGGACGGTCGGTGACGCTGCGCGGCAGGAGCCGCCCGACCCGGCTGGGAACGCCCCGGACGTCCAAGACGCCCCGGACGTCCAAGACGCCCCGGTCGCCCGCGTCGCCGGATTCGGGTTCGGGTTTGGTTCAGGAGTTGGGGGCGGACGGCGCGGCGGAAGAGGGGGCTCCGGCGGGTCGGGCGTTCATTCGGCGTGTCCGGTTTCCGCGGCCGTTGCGGCGGAGCCGGAAGCTGCTGGTCGGCGCGCTGATCCTGTCGAAGGCGGCCAGGGGCGTCCGGACGGACGGTGAACCCGACGAGCCGGAACAGGGCAGGGACGGCGCTGTCCATTTCTGATCAAAGGGGCCGTGTCCGCACGGTGCCGGGCGGATGACGTTGCGTATCGTCCCCGGCAGTACACGGTCTGCTAGCGGCCCGTAACTCCGGTGTCATTCGACGATCCGAGGGTTGGGGCGGACGGGCCCCTGTTGCCGGGGCCGCCAAGACTCCCACGGCTCCCAAGGCCAAGGCTCCAAGGGGTGAAGATGCACCGACGCAATCGGCTCGCGCTCATCGCCGTCACCGCCTCGACGGCGATCATCGTTCCGGTGACGTCCACCGCAGCGAACAGCGCGACCGCCAGGGACGGCGCCATTCGCGGCGGCGACGCGTCCGGCACCGCCGCCGCCAATGGCACTGCCACCGCCGCGAATGGCACTGCCACCGCCGCGACGGCCGCGGATGTTACGAATGTCGCGCATCGGGGCGCGTCCGCTTATGCGCCGGAGAACACGCTCGCCGCGTTCAGGCTGGCCGCGTCCCAGCGCGCGGACGTGTTCGAGCTCGACGTCCAAGAGTCCATGGACCACAAGCTCGTCATCATGCACGACACCACGCTCTCCCGGACGACGAACGTCGAGAAGGTGTATCCGGGCCGCTCGCCCTGGAAGGTCTCCGACTTCACCCTGGCCGAGATCAGGAAACTGGACGCGGGATCCTGGTTCGGGAAGAAGTACAAGGGCGAACGTGTCCCGACGCTGGACCAGACGCTGAACGCCATGCGCGGCCGTGGCCTCGGGCTCCTGCTGGAGATCAAGAGCCCGAACCTCTACCCGGGCATCGAGAAGCGCATCGCCGCGGCCTTGAAGCGATCGCCGTCCTGGCTGCGGGCCGATCGGGCGGAGCGCCGTCTCGTCGTCCAGTCGTTCGACTGGGAGTCGATGCGCCGCTTCCACTCGGTGCTGCCCAACGTCCCGATCGGGCTGCTCGGCACACCGAAGGCCGGGGACCTGCCCGAACTGGCCGCCTACGCCGACCAGATCAACCCGACGTACCGCGACGTGACCGCGTCCTACGTCAAGCAGGTGCACGCGGCCCGCATGGACCTGCTCACCTGGACGGTCGACGACGGCGGGGACATGAAGAAGGCCGTCCAGCTCGGGGTGGACGGCGTCATCACCAACAAGCCGGACGTTCTGCGCCGCGTCCTGACCGGATCCACCACCCGCTCCGCCGCCTAGCGCGCTCCACCGCCTGACCCGCACGACTAGCGCGCTCCGCCGCCTGACCCGCACGGCAGGACGAGCCGTTCTCGCCGACTCTGCCGCGTTGCTGCGCCGCCTGTTCAGCCGGGGGGTTGGTCCAGGTGTTCGCAGGCGCGGGTGATCAGGGTGCGGGCGGCGGGGGAGGGTGGGCCGTCGGTGCGCCAGGCGAGGGTGATCCGCTCGCTGAGCCGGGGCCGGACGATCTGTAGTGCGCGCAGGTCGTCCGGCCGGGCGTGGGCGGCGGACTCGGGCAGGACGGCCACGCCGAGTCCGTGCGCGGCGAGTTGCGCGACCACGGGCGGCTCGGCCGCCTCGAACGCGACGCGCGGGCTGAGGCCGGCGTCGGCGCAGGCCTCGTCCAGGACGGTCCGCAGCCCGGTGCCCTCCGGCAGGCAGATCAGATCCTCGTCGGCGAGGGCGCGCAGCGCGACCGTCGACCGGCGGGTCAGCGGATGGCCGTGGCCGACGGCGGCGTAGAGGTCCTGCTCGGTGATGACGCGCGTCGTGATGCCCGCGGGCGGTTCGGAGCCGAGGCTTTCGGAGCCGAGGCTGAGGAACGCGAGGTCGATCCGTCCGTCGCGTAGGCCGCCGACAAGGGCGGCGGACTTCTCCTGGACGACCGTGATCTCCACGTCCGGATGGTCGCGGCGGAAACCGGCGAGCAGGCGTGGCAGGTCGAGGGACCGGAGCCAGCCGATGGTGCCGATCGTGACCTGTCCGCGCAGTAGGCCCGTCAGCTCGTCCACCGAATGCCGCGCCCCCTCGACCGCCGCGAGGGCCGCCCGCGCGTAGGGCAGGACGGCCTCGCCGGCCTCCGTCAGCCGGACGGTCCGTCCCGACCGGTCGAACAGCGGCTGGCCGAGCTCCCGTTCCAGCTGCCTGATCTGCGCGCTCACGCCGGGCTGCGCGACGTGCAGCCGGGCCGCGGCCCTGGTGAAGCCGGCCTCTTCCGTCACCGCCACGAAGTACTCAAGCTGGCGCAGCTCCATAACCCGCGATGCTAACAGCGCGTTGTCCAGCGCCGGTGCTTCTGAGCGGGCCGGGGTGCGGCACACCATTTCTTTGGCGTCTCTTGGGCGCCGTCCGGCTGTTCGGAGGACTGATTTCGGTCTGGACGGTGATTACCTCACCTGCGGGAGGTCGGGTGAACGGACGGCGCACATGGTCCATACGGGTGCGGATGACCGTGATGGCCGGAACGGTCGCCGCCCTGATCTGTGCCATTCTGACCACCCTGGTCCTCGTCGGGGTGCGCGGCCAGACGGGCGACTACAAGCGCAACCAGGCCACGTCGGCGGCGTTGCGGGTGGCCTACCAGGTCAGGCGGGAACCGGCGTTGCAGGGCGGGCTCGCGGGGCCGAAGGGCGTCGTCCTGCAACTGCTGGACCAGCGGCGCAAGGTGATCGCGGGGACCGGCCGGGCGCTCGGCGGCCCGCCGATCGCGCGGTTCCGTCCGGCGGAGACCGACATCTACTCCACCAAGATCCTCTGCCCGCCGCGCGGGTTCGGGGGCTGTATGTGGGTGGTCGCGATCCGCGTCTACCAGCCGAACGGGGACTGGATCGTGTACGCGGCGGCGCCCGTCGTCCCCTGGTACGTCAGCGCCGGCCTGCTGTTGTTCCTGGTCTGCGTTTCGCTGCTGGTGGTCCTGCTCGTGTCCCTGCGCGCCTGGGGGACGGTCGACCAGACCCTCGCCCCGGTGGACGCGATCCGCGCCGAGTTGGCGGAGATCACCGCCGGTGAGTCGGGCCGGCGCGTGACGGTGCCGGAGAACAGGGACGAGATCAGGCTGCTCGCCGAGGCGGCGAACGCGACCCTCGACCGTCTCGACGGCGCCCTGGCCCGGCAGCGCAGCTTCACCTCGGACGCCTCGCACGACCTGCGCAGCCCCATCGCCGCCGCCCGCGCCCTGATCGAGGAGGCCCTGCTGTATCCGGCGCAGACCGACTGGCCGAAGACGGGACGGGCCGTCCTGCAGAGCCTGGAACGGCTGCAGGCGATCGTGACGGACCTGCTCCAGCTCGCCCGCCTGGACGCCGCGGCCTGGCAGGACACCGAGCTCGTCGACCTCGGCGCGCTCGTCACGATCGAGATCGCGAGGTCCGACCGGACGAAGCGGATCGTCCCGCACATCCAGGAGGGCGTGACGGTGCTCGGCGACCGGCTCCGGCTCGTCCGGCTCCTGACGAACCTGCTGGACAACGCCGAACGCCACGCCGACGCGCGGATCGAGATCACCGTCCGCCGCGAGGACTCGGTCGCCGTGCTGGAGGTCCAGGACGACGGCGCCGGCATCGCCGAGCAGGACCGCGACCTCGTCTTCCAGCGTTTCGCCCGGCTGGAGGCCAGCAAGGCCCGCGACCCCGCCGGTACCGGCCTCGGCCTGCCCATCGCCCGGGAGATCGCCCGGCTGCACGGCGGCACCCTCACCATCGTGGACAGTCCCGCCGGTGCGCGCTTCGTCCTCCGGATCCCCAGGAACCGGGGCGACCACACCGCATGACCCGCATTTGAGCGCGGCAAGCGGAAAACCCCGCGCATACGGGGTACGCGGGGTCGTGCTGCGGGGGGCTGGAGGGCCGACGAGACCGGCGGGGCTGGTGAGCGGACGGCGGGGCCGGCGAGCGGACGGCGGGGCAGAGCAGGGTCGCGGGTCGCGGGTCGCGAGCGCGGGTCAGACGGCGGACTGCGCGGGCACGCCGCGCAGATGGATCCACCC
>JBOHBY010000144.1:0-4745 GCA_050698635.1 Spirillospora sp. | reverse complement strand
TGCCGTGGACGGGACGGGCGCGTCCACCACCACCACCACCGCCGCACGCGGTGACCGCGAGGGACGTCGACAGCAGCACGATGGGGAGCAGCCTGGGCGCCATGGCGGCGACCCTAGGCGCAGAAGGGGCGGATGGGAGCGGACGACACGCGTTCGGGACGAATCCCCTCCTCGCGGGGCGAGCGGGCGAGCGGGCGAGCGGGCGGGCGAGCGAGCGGGCGGGCGAGCGGGCGACTCAGCCCTGTTCGGCGCGGTCGTTGTACTCGGCGGCGTACTCCTGGCCCGACATCTTCTGGATCGTCTCGACGATCTCGTCGGTGATCGCGCGGCGGGCCTTGGCGGGCGGCAGGTCGCGGTAGTGGGAGAAGTCCATCGGGGGGCCGATCCGCACGGTGGGGCGGGGGCCGAACACGCGGGGCATGTTCGCGCCGATCGGCTGGATCTGCTCGGTGCCCTCCAGCGCGACGGGCAGGACCCGGGCGCCGGACTCCAGGACGAGCCAGCCCACGCCGGTGCGGCCACGGTAGAGGCGTCCGTCCGGGGAGCGGGTGCCCTCGGGGTAGATCGCGAACGCGCCCGCGTTCTCCAAGACCTCGGCGGCCTGTTCGAGCGAGCCCATCGCGGCACGGCGCGCACCGCGCCGGACGGGGACGTGCCCGAGGTTGGTGAGGAACCAGCGGACGAAGCCGCGCTTGATCCCGCCGCCCTCGAAGTAGGCGGCCTTGGCGATGTAGGTGACGGGGCGCGGGACGGCGAGCGGGATGATGAAGCTGTCGATGAACGACAGGTGGTTGCTCGCCACGATGAGCGGCCCGTAGCTCGGCACGTTCTCGCCGCCGACGACGCGGGGGCGGAAAAGCAGCCAGAGGATCGGACGCACGACGCGCGTCATGAACGTGTAGAACACCCGGCCCTCCCGAATTCGCCCACCGCCACTGTAACGTCTGCGCCGATCCGTCCCCGGGTCAGTGCCCGCCTTTCTTCGCGCTGGGCCGGTCAGGAATTGCCCAACCGCAGGTCAAGCATGGCGTCGTGGGACTTATCCGCCATTCCTTACTATGTAGTAAGTTTCGCTTGAGTAAGTTATTGAGACGTTTCCCGGAGGTCCCGGGACGCGGCGGGGCGGTCCGGATGGTCCCGTCGGGTAGTGTCTAGAGCGGGTACCGGACGGGCCGTCCAGGCGTGTTACGGTCCGGGGCGCGACCGGGCGACCTGGTCCTTTTCCCGGGAAGAGCTTGGATTGCGGGCACGAGTGCGCAATCCTGAGGAGTCACCTGAGATGGCCGGGTACCGCCGGAGTGGGGCGTGAGGTGACCATGGACTTCGACATCAACCTGATGCGCGACGACCGCTGCACCCTCGTACGAGTGCAGGGGGACATCGACGTGGTCTCCCGGGCGCGCTTCGAGGAGGCGCTGTTCGAGGTCGTCGACTCGGGCGACCCGCTGGTCGTCGACATGCGCGAGGTCACCTTCTGCGACTCGACGGGCCTGAACGCGATCGTCGCCGCCAACCGCCGCGCCACCGAGCGCGGCACCGCCGTCGCGCTGGTCGCGCTACCGCCGCGGGTCCAGCGGGTCTTCCACATCACCGGGATCGACAAGTTCATCCCCGTCCACGACACGCTGCGCGAGGCGCTGGCGACGCTTCCATCGACCAGCCGCCCCTGACCTGAGGTCACGCGCCCGTCTACCGGCCGGCCCTGGGGTCAGGTGCAGCCCTCGAACTGGGGGACGCTGGTGTTGAGCTTGAGGCCCGACTTGCCGAACCACTTGGTGAGCAGGCGCTGGGCCGTTCCGTCCTGGTACATGCGGGTGATGGCCCGGTTGACCTCTTCGCAGCCCTTCAGGTCGCCCTTCTTGAGGCCGACGCCGTACTTCTCGTCCGTGAACGGGGCGTTGATCATCCGGCCGGCGCGGCCGGCGGCGAAGCCCGCGAGGATCAGATCGTCGGTCGAGACGGCGTCGAGGCGTCCGGCGGCGAGGGCGTCCATGCAGGCGCCGTAGGTGTTCACGGTGACGGGCCGGGCGGCGACCTTGCGCTCCTCGATGACGCGGCGCCAGGAGTTGGAGCCGGTGACCTCGCAGATGCGCTTGCCCTTCAGGTCGCGCACGTCGTTGATCGAGAGGGCGTCGGCGCGGACGAAGGTGTCCTGGTGGGCGACGTAGTACGGGCCCGCGAACGTGACGCCGGTCTTGCGCTTGGCGGTGATCGAGTACGTCGCGACGATCATGTCGACGTCGCCCTTGGCGAGGGCGTCCTCGCGGACGGAGGAGTTCGTCGTCCGGAACGTGACGCGGCTCTTCGGGACGCCGAGCTCGGCCGCGATATAGGTGGCGACGTCGACGTCGAAGCCCTCATAGGACCCGTCCTGCCTCTTGACGCCGAGGGCCGGCTGGTCCTCCTTGACGCCGATGACCAGGGAGTCCTTCTGGGACATGCTGTCCTTCTGCGAGCCGCTGAGGCCGCAGGCCGAGAGCCCGGCCACGGCCACCGCCAGTGCCACGGCCGTGGCCGTGGCACTGGCACTGGCGCGGTGTGCCCGGTGTTCGGCGGCCCGGTGGGTGGCGTGCATGCTCGTCTCCTTCAGCGGAACTCGGCCAGCCGGGGACGGACCCCCGCGAGGATCAGCAGGGCGATGGCGGCGGCGCCGGCGGCCGGGATCGCCGTCCAGCCGCGCAGGCCGTCGTCCGCGTCCTTGATCGCGTCGTCGAAGGCGTCCTGGTGGACGGCCGTCAGCGCGCTCAGCGCCTCGTCGTAGGCGTTGAAGTCGCGGATGGCGCCTGAGGTGCGTCCTGTTCGCACGTCGATGGCGCCTGTTCGGTTACCGGCGGCGGCCAGCTGCCTCATCCGGGCGTCGTTGCGCTGGACGGCCCTGTAGGCGTCGAGTGTTTTCTTCAGCGCGTCCGCCTCGCGGCCCTTCTCGGCCGTGCGCGCCTCGTCCCCGAAGAAGCCGAGGAACGGGACGTTCTTCTGGCCCGACTGGTAGGTGCCGAGCTTCTGCTCAAGGCCCGCGTAGTAGTTCTCCAGGTTCACGGGCTTGTCGCCGATGTCGGGGTAGATGACCGACAGCGACTTGTCGAGGTAGGTCTGCTCGTAGGTGTCGGCCCGGCCGGGGTCGAGGAGGTAGCGGCTCTCGTCGGCGAACGCGCTGTGGCTGATCGCGCGGGCCCTGGAGAGCTGGAGGATCGAGTCGAAGCCGTCCTCCTTGGCTTTTCGGATGTGGCCCGCTTGGGCCGTCAGCATGGTCGCGCCTACGGCGGTGAGGGCGAGCGCGCCGAGGGTCGCGAGCACCAGGGCCGGGTTGAGGACGCGGCGGAACGTCCGCGCCAGGTACAGCTGCGTCGCGAGCAGGAGCAGCAGGACGATCACGCCCGTCACGGCGACCCAGGTGCGGCCCGCGAGCACCGCGGAGCGCTTCGTCTCGTACGACTGCCGGACGTTCGCGCCGGTGTCGAGCGTGATGTTGTACGCCTTCGGCAGCAGTTGCAGCTTCATCAGGTCGGTCGCCTGCCGGTAGGCGGTGACGACGTCGGGTGGCAGCGCGCCCGGCGCGTGGTTCGCCTGCTCGTCGAGCTTCATGGCCTGGCCGACGAGGCGCTCGTATTTGCCTAGCCCGTCCAGGACCTCCTGGACGGTCTTGCGGAGCGCCGGGTCGCGTCCGGCGAGCTGGGCGGCCATGACCGCGGCGGCGTCGGCCTCGGCGCGGCGGCGCTCGTAGACGCGGAGCGACTCGTCGTAGCCGATGCCGAGGCGGTGCTCGCGGCCGATGAGGAGGATGTTGGAGATCTGCGCGTCCATGTCGCTGAGCGCGAAGTACAGGGTGCTCGTCGCGACGACCTGCGGGCCCGCGTCGTGCCCGATCGTCTGGACGGAGTCGCGCGCGTTCCCGATCGCCACCGTCAGGACGGCCAGCAGCACGATGATCGCGGCCAGGCACAGGACGACGTGGATGCCGATGCGGCCCGGGATCGTCCTGAGCCACCGGCCGCGGACGAACGTCGCCAGGCGGCCCCTGCGCGGCAGCGGCCCGGAATCGGCGGGCGACGGCGCGGACCCGGGTGATGGCGCCGGTGGCGCCGGGGCGGGAGGGGGCGGCGGCGCGGGTGCGCGGGGCGTTGGCGAGGCCGGCAGGACCGATGATCTGTGGGGTGGAGTCATCGTCATGGCGGGCCTTCCTGCAAGGATGAACGTTCTTCATCCGGCCCGGTCGCGGCGGTCCGGCCAGCTTGGGCCGACCGGGGATGAGAAGTGTTCACGAGGGTGATTGTGGTCCATGCGCCGACATGGACGCGGTCGCCGTCGGCGACGGGCACCGGCACGTTCACCTGGATCGGCTCCGTCCCCCCGTTCAGGGTGGTGCCGTTCGTCGAGCCGGGATCGACCAGGTACCAGCCGCCGTCCGGACGCGCGAGCAGGACGGCGTGCAGGTGCGAGACGCCGGGGTCGGCGGGCGGGAGGCTCAGGTCGATCTCCGGGAGAAGACCGCGGGAGGTGCTGCGCCGTCCGATCCTGACCTGCTCGCCGACCAGCGGGACGCTGCGTTCCGGGCAGTAGGGCGGGAACGTCAGCGCGGACGCGTCCGGGCCCATCTGCGCGACCACCGAGTCGAAGTAGGCGCGGTCGGCGACGATCAGCGCCGCCGGGCCGGGGGGTGGGGTGGAGGCGGCGGGGACGGCGGTCGGGCCGCTGCCGGTGCGCTGTGCGGGGACGAGCGGGGGCGGGCTTTCGGCGGCGCTCTGGTC
>JBOHBY010000143.1:0-8705 GCA_050698635.1 Spirillospora sp. | reverse complement strand
GGCACGGCGGCCGCGGCCTCGACCTCGCCGAACGCGGCGGAGATCGTCGCGCGCAGGTCGGCCGGGAGCTCGGCGGCGGCGTCCCTGACCTCCGCGCGGACGGCGTCGCCCGCCACCGCGCCGCGCTTCGCCGCGATCTTGACCGCGCGCTCCCGGAGGTCGAGGAACTCGGAGGCGAAGACGGCGGGCACGGCGCGCAGCGTCGCCTCGACCCGGCCCGGACTGCGGGCCGTCCGGTCGGCCCAGGTCAGCCCGGCCCTGACGAGCTTGCGCTCCGGCCGGAACAGCACCGCGCCGACGGCCTCCTCGAACAGCGGCTCGTCGAGGCGTCCCAGCTCGTCGGCCCGGCGCACCTGACGCAGCGCCAGGTCGGCGACGGTCGGCGGCGCGGTCGGCAGCAGACGGACGTAGTCGCGCACGCGAGCGGCCGTCTCCTCGCCATCGGGCTCAAGCGCGTCGTGCAGCCGGACGAACCAGCGCAGGTTGTGGGGCGTACCGCCGCGCAGGAAACGACTCACACAGCCGTCGAGGAGGGACGCGCGGACAAGCCGCCCGGTACGGGCCAAGGCGGCGATGGAAGCGGCCCAGGTGGCCTTGGGTGCCGGGCCCCACTTGGCCTGTGCCTCGTCAGAGGCGAGCGCGGCGCCCACACCGTCCGCCTCGAAGAGCTTGGGGACGAGCGCGTCCAGGAACGGGTCGTCGGCGAGTTCGCCTGGCCTGCCACCATCGACCACCCACCCGACCACGAAACCGTCGGAAACCGGGGGAGCGGCACCGGCGGACTTCGTGAACGCCGCCGCGATCTGCCAGCGGCTCCAGTCGCGATCGGAAACGCGAATACGGGCGGCGACACGGTGCGCGACGTCCGCGCGCCAGTCGTCCGGGCGATCGGCCGTGACCGCGCACAACGCCGCGCAGAGACGGGCGTTGGCGTCAGCGCTCCACCACGGCCGCAGTTCGGCGCGGCACAGCCATGCGGCCACGGCCGCAGCGCCGCTGATGGTGGCAGTGCCCGCCAGAAGCAGCGGCTCGATCGCGCTTCCGTGCAGGACTCCGTACTCCGATTCCGCGCGTATGGCCTTCACGAGGCCCGGGAGGTCATTGGCGAACCGCCGCCTGTCACCCTCGTCCAGCTTGCTGACCAGGCGCTCCGTCCGTCGCAGGTCGCCCGCCCGGATGGCCTTGCGAATGTCGTCCCACGCGCTCATCGACCGGCCTCCGCATGCGCGTCGGCGTCGGCGTCGGCGTCGGCGGCGCGGCGGACCATGCGGGCGGCGAGGACGTGCTTGCACGGCCCGCGCTCGCCCCGATGGTCGAACCACCACGGGCACGTGCAGGTGGCCCGGTCGCCGTCGAAGCGGACCTGCCGTTCACCGCCGTCGGTCAGCACGACCGCCGTGCCATCGGACGTGAACCGTACGGCGCGCTCCTCCACGAGCGCCTGCGCGGAACGCAGGCGCGGGTTGAGCGCCGCCACCCGGGCGGGGTCGTAGGGCAGTTCGCGGTGGAAGAACGCGGCCTCGGCCGTGTCGAACCCGACGCGGCCGGACGTCCCCAGCTGGGTCAGCGCGGCCTTCGTCCGCTCCAGGGTGAGCCCGGACCGCTCGGACAGCAGATCGGGGTCGACACGCGGCTCGAACGACAGCAGCGCGCCGACCAGGTCGGCGTCGCCTGCCGCCTCGTCGGTCGCGAGGGCTTCGAGCACGGCGCCCTCACCGGAGAAACCACGCGAGTGCTGGGGCGACAGCGTCAGGACGTACCGCATGCCAGGCAACTCCAGTTCCCACACGCTCGACACAGGCCCGGCCCCGCCTTTGCCGACGGACGGCCCGTAAACGCGCAGGGCCCGTGCGAAGCGGAGTAGCGGCATGAGCGTCCGCAGCCGGTCGGGCCCCGCCAGGCACACCGCGCCGGGCGCCGGACGTGGCGAGACCCGCAACGTCCGTCCTGCGGGCACGACCCAGAGGGCTTCCCGCGCGCGCTTGGGCAGAGACCGCAGGAACCGGACCGCGTCCAGACCGGTCAGCTCGGCGCGCGGATCGAACCCTGCCGTGATGACCTGAACCTCCGCGAAACCCCGCAGCCACCTATCAGGAAGCGGGACCTTCTTCTCCACGACGGCGCCGTCCAGCGTGGTCACGGCCAGTTCTTCGGCGCCGACCGCCAGATGCAGCGGATCGGAACCGCCCACCCGGGCCAGGGCCTCGCGCAGCGGACCGTTCACGTCCACGTTGGTGGTGCCGCGCTCGTGGACGTCACCGTCCATCGCGGGCTCCAGCACGTCCAGACGCGCGTACACGCCGCCGCAGGCGGAGAACGACTCCATTCGCAACCGGTCGCCGTTGCAGGTGACGACGGGATCGCGGAACGAGGTGGGACGCGGCTGGTGGTACCGGGTCTGCGCCACGTCGGCCAACGCCAGCAGCGCCGCCGCAGCGGGCGCGGCCTGCGTCAGAACCCCGCTGAAGAAGTGCGGATGCGACTGCGGCCCGGTGCTGGTCGTCCCGCCGGACGTCGACAGACCCAGTAGCCCGTCGTCCAGCCCGGACGGCCGCGTGTACGTGTACGCCTGTGCGGCCCCTGCCGCCATGGTGCTGCTCGCCATGCCGAAAACGTAGAACCACCCTCCGACAAACCACGGAGGTTCCCGCCGGTTCGGGGATCTGGCCTGGGGTGGGGTCGTGGAGGGGGCGCGCGGGGGCGGGGGTAGGCTCGGGGGGTGCGACGGTTCCTCACCCCTGGCTGGATCGGGCTGCACGTGATCGCGATCGCGCTGTGCGGCACGTTCCTCGGCTTCGGCTGGTGGCAGTACGACCGCGCCCAGGGTGGCAACGACCGCAGCTGGGCCTACACCTTCGAATGGCCGATCTTCGCGCTCTTCGTGATCGTGATGTGGGTCAAGATGATCCGCGACGAGCGGTCCGGGACGGCCCCGGCGCCGAAGGTGATCGAGGAGCCCGCCGAGGCCGCGGTGAAGCGGGAGATCATCCGGCGGCAGGAGGACGAGGACCCGGCGCTCGCGGCCTACAACCGCTACCTCGCGCGGCTCAACTCCGAGAGCGGCGGACGCGGCTGACCCCGCCCCGCGCGGGCGGCCGACGACACGGGGTCGACAACACAGGGGCGACAACACGGGGTCGACCACACGGGATCGGCCAACAGAGACCGGCGGCGCGGGTCGACGAAAGGTGTGTTCTGTGGAAGGCGCGGTGACCAGGTACCGGATCCTGGCGCTGGTGGTCGGCACGCTGCTGGTGCTGCTGACGATCGGCATGATCCTCAAGTACGGACCGACCGACATGCCCGCCATGGCGGGCATCGTGGCGCCCGTCCACGGCCTGCTCTACATGGTCTATCTGCTGGTCGCCTACGACCTGTGGCGGCGCACCGGCTGGCCGCTGGGCCGGATGGTGCTCATCGTGCTCGGCGGCATCGTCCCGCTGATGACCTTCTTCGTCGAGCGCCGGATCGTCCAGGACGCGCGGACGCTGCGCGGCGCCGGGGCCGAGGTCGGCGCCTGACCTGATCTTCACCGGGTCTGGAAATCCGGCCATCCCGTCCCCTAATGTTTGACTCAGTCAAGCATTAGGAGGCGGGCGTGGACGTGGAGGTGACCGAGGAGGACGTCGGCACGGTCCGGACGTTCAACCGGTTCTACACCGGCGTGATCGGCGTGCTCGGCGAAGGGCTCGTCCGGTCCCCGTACTCCCTCACCGAGGCACGGGTGATCTTCGAGCTGGCCCAGCGGGAGGACACCGAGGTCCTCGCCCTGCGCCGCGCCCTCGGCCTGGACGCCGGCTACCTCAGCCGGATGCTCGCCAGGTTCGAGACCGACGGGCTGGTCGCCCGGGAGCGCTCGCCCGGCGACGCGCGCCGCCAGGTCGTCCGGCTCACACCGCAGGGCAGGGAGGTCTTCGCGATGCTCGACGAGCGGTCCGTAGCCGAGATCCGCGTCCTGCTGGACGGGCTGCCCCCCGCTGACCGGCACCGCCTCCTCGCGGCGATGCGCACCGTCCACGGCATCCTCGGCGACCGCCAGCGCCGCCTGGACGACGACGTCGTCCTGCGCCCGCTGCGTCCCGGCGACCTCGGCTGGGTGGTGGAGCGCAACGGCGCCCTCTACGACGTCGAGTGCGGCTGGGACCGCACCTACGAGGCGCTCGTCGCGACAGTCGTCGCCGACTACGTGCGCGGCCACGACCCGGAGCGGGAGAACGCGTGGATCGCCGAGTCCGGCGGCGTCCGGCTGGGCGGGGTCTTCTGCGTCCGCCGCGACGACGACGTCGCGCAGCTCCGGCTGTTGCACGTCGAGCCCGAGGCCCGCGGCCTGGGGGTCGGGGCCGCGCTGGTCGGCGAGTGCGTCCGCTTCGCCACGGGCGCCGGATACACCGAGATGATGCTGTGGACGACCGCGCTCCAACGTCCGGCACACCGCCTGTACGCGCGGGCGGGTTTCGTCCTGGAGGAGGAAGAGGCCCCGGTGGAGTGCTTCGGGGGCGTGGTCCAAGGGCAGGTCTGGCGCAAGAAGCTATGAACCGGGCCCGTGGGACGTCGACGTCTCCACGGGCCCGGCTACGCAGCGATCCCTTGCTGCGCAGGCGGCCGGGACGGGGGTCGGACGGAGTACCGGCCGCCTGGGGTTCACCGGCGTGACACCGGTCGGTGCTGAAGCCCGATTCCCACCTCCCCTCCGCTCCGGGCCGGGCGGCGGACCGTCCGGCGAACGGGGGAGGACGCCGTCGCGGCGCCATGATGCCCGGGGCCGGGCCGGCGGCACGGCTGGAGGATGCCGCGGGCCCGGCCGTTGGGGGACGCCGGTGCCGCAGGGACGCGCGGCACCGGGGTCCGGGGTTGGCCGGAGGCCAGGGGCCGGTCCGGGGACCGTCCGGCCGGTTCGCCACGGCCGAGAACCCGAGGTGTGCCGCCGCGCGTCCCCGGCACGGCACCCGTTGGGGGATGGTGCCTGCCGTTCCGGGACGCGCCGCGGACGCCCTCGGCCGTACGAACCTGGCCGCGCGGGGGGAGGGCCGGGACGGTCTCACGCTCCGTACGGCGCATCCGGACCCCCTCCCGCATACCCACCTGGGCCTTTACCGCCCCGATGATCAATCGTTCACTCATTGTCACTATCTCGTTGCGGTAAGTACCCTCGCGTCATGCGGACGTAAACCGTGCCCGGCGCAAAGAATCGTGATCAAGAACGGGTCTTTGCCTTCGCATTGCCAGCGACCTCTCCGGCCGCCTCTCGCGCCTCCCACGCCCCGCCGGGGTGCATGTTGCAACGCGCTTTTCGGGCATCCTGGGCGCCATGACTGCCTGCGTCGACTGTGGCGGGACGGTCGCCCCCGACGGCCACTGCTGGGACTGCGGCGGCGCCCAGCCCGCCTTCCGCGCGCACCTGGAGCTCACCGCGGACGGGACCGCGGCGGCCGTCTCCGACCGCGCCCGCCGGGGCGTCAACGCCGACGCGGTGGCGCTGACCACGTCCGCCGGCTGGACGATCGGCGTCGTCTGCGACGGCGTCTCCATGTCGCCGCGCGCCGACCGCGCCGCCCAGGTGGCGGCCGAGACCGCCGGTGCCGTCCTGTCCGCGCGCCTGGCCACGGGCGCGCTCCCAGAGGACGCCCTAGACGAGGCCGCCGTACGCGCGTCCCGCGCTGTAACCGCCCTGGCCGCCTCACCCCACGCCGCCCCCGCCTGTACGTACGTCGCGGGTATCGCCGGCCCAGACGGCATCTGGACGAACTGGATCGGCGACAGCCGCGCCTACTGGCTGCCCGACGAAGGCCCCCACCTGACGCTGACCGAGGACGACGTCGGCGACAAGGACGTCCTCACCTCCTGGCTGGGCGCAGACGCGGGCGAACCACGCCCCCAAGGCCGCAGCTACCGCCCGCAAGGCCCCGGCCACCTGCTCCTCTGCACGGACGGTCTCTGGCGCCATCTCCCAGACGCTGCGTCCCTGCGGCGGCACCTTCGCCGTCCGACCACGCTGGAGGCGGCGCGCTCACTCGTCTGGCACGCCCTGGACGCCGGCGTCCACGACAACACCACAGCCCTCCTCATCCGCCACAGGACGCGTGATCGCTGAGAGCGAACGTTGCTGAGGAAACAAAATCCTGCTCCGTTTTCTTGAGTGTGGGTGACTCAACTTACGGTTGGGTCCTCTAGACGGACTTGGAGCTGAGCATGAGCGAGACCCTGACGCTGCCGGTGCTGCCCCTGGACGACGGGGCCGTTCTGCCTGGCATGGTGGTGCCGCTGGACCTGTCCGAGAGCGGTGAGGTGCGCGCCGCCATCGAGGCCGCGCGGGCCGTGGCGCAGTCCAAGGGGCCGGGCATCCGGTCGTCGACCAAGCCGCGGGTGCTGCTGGTGCCCCGGTTGAACGGCCAGTACGCCGGTGTCGGCACGCTTGGCGTGATCGAGCAGGAGGGGCGGCTGCCCGGTGGTGAACCGGGCGCGGTGGTCCGTGGTGTGCAGCGGGTGCGGATCGGCACCGGGACGACCGGGCCGGGCGCGGCGCTGTGGGTCGAGGGCACCCTGATCGAGACGCCGACGGTCTCCGGCGGACGCGCGCAGGAGCTGGCGAAGGAGTACAAGAGCCTGGTCAGCGCGATCCTGCAGAAGCGCGGTGCGTGGCAGGTCGTGGACATCGTCCAGCAGATCGACGACCCGTCCACCCTGGCCGACAACGCCGGATACGCGCCCTACCTGTCGGACGAGCAGAAGATCGAGGTCCTGGAGACCCCGGACGTCGTGGAGCGGCTCACCCTGGTCATCGGCTGGGCGCGTGACCACCTCGCCGAACTGGACGTGGCGGAGACGATCCGCAAGGACGTCCAGGAGGGCATGGAGAAGACACAGCGGGAGTTCCTTCTGCGCCAGCAGCAGGAGGCCATCCGCAAGGAACTGGCCGAGCTGAACGGTGACCCCGCCGACGAGGAGGACGACTACCGCGCGCGGATCGAGGCCGCGAACCTGCCCGAGAAGGTGCGCGAGGCGGCGCTGAAGGAGGTCGACAAGCTGGAACGGTCGTCCGACGCCTCGCCGGAGGGCGGCTGGATCCGTACGTGGCTGGACACCGTCCTCGACATCCCCTGGAACGACCGGACCGAGGACGCCTACGACATCACCGGCGCCAGGGAGATCCTGGACGCCGACCACGCCGGGCTGGACGACGTCAAGGAACGCATCGTCGAGTACCTGGCCGTGCGTAAGCGGCGCGAGGAGCGCGGCTTGGGCGTCGTGGGCGGACGCAGGAGCGGCGCGGTTCTGGCACTGACAGGGCCTCCTGGCGTCGGTAAGACGTCGCTGGGCGAGTCGGTCGCGCGGGCCATGGGACGCAAGTTCGTGCGGGTCGCCCTGGGCGGCGTCCGTGACGAGGCCGAGATCCGTGGTCACCGCCGCACGTACGTGGGCGCCCTTCCGGGACGGATCGTCCGCGCCATCCGCGAGGCCGGTTCGATGAACCCGGTCATCCTGCTGGACGAGGTCGACAAGGTCGGTGCCGATTACCGTGGCGACCCCACGGCGGCTCTGCTGGAGGTCCTCGACCCCGAGCAGAACCACACGTTCAGGGACCACTACCTGGAGGTCGAGCTCGACCTGAGCGACGTGCTGTTCCTCGCTACGGCGAACGTGGTGGAGGCCATTCCTGGGCCGCTGCTGGACCGGATGGAGCTCGTCCAACTGGACGGCTACACCGAGCACGAGAAGGTCACGATCGCCCGCGACCACCTGCTGCCGAGGCAACTCGACAAGGCTGGCCTGGAGGCGTCCGAGGTGGCCTTTGGCGACGACGCGCTGCGGCTACTGGCGGCCGAGTACACGCGGGAGGCCGGTGTCCGGTCACTCGACCGGTCCATCGCGCGGGTCCTGCGGAAGGTCGCGGCCAACGTGGCCCTCGAGAAGGCGACGCTGCCGGTCTCGATCGGCGCGGGCGACCTGAAGGACTTCCTAGGACGGCCTAGGTACACGCCAGAGGTCGAGCTGAGCAAGAACGAGCGGCGGACCGGTGTTCCCGGTGTCGCCACGGGCCTGGCGGTCACCGGCGCGGGCGGCGACGTGCTCTACATCGAGGCGTCGCTGGCCGACAAGGAGACCGGCGACACCGGCGTGACGCTCACCGGGCAGCTCGGTGACGTCATGAAGGAGTCGGCCCGGATCGCGCTCAGCTACCTGCGCTCGCGCGGGGCGGAGCTGGAGCTTCCGGTCGGCGACCTGAAGGACCGCGGCGTGCACGTCCACGTGCCCGCGGGCGCGATCCCGAAGGACGGCCCGAGCGCGGGCATCACGATGACGACCGCGCTGGCGTCGCTGCTGTCGGGCCGCGCGGTCCGCTCGGACGTGGCGATGACCGGCGAGGTGTCGCTGACGGGACGGGTGCTGCCGATCGGCGGCCTGAAGCAGAAGCTGCTGGCCGCGTCCCGGCTCGGGATCACCACGGCGATCGTGCCGAAGCGCAACGAGCCGGACCTTGAGGACGTCCCGGACGAGGTCCTGCAGAACCTGACGGTCTTCACCGTCAGCGACGTCCGCGAGGTCCTGGACCTGGCACTGGAACCGGCGACAGCGGTGATCGCCGCCTGACAATCGCCTGATCGCCGTTTCCGAACGCCCGCGCCGGGTTTCCTCCGGCGCGGGCGTTTCGCTGCTACGCGGCTAAGACCGAAACACGTTTGCCGGAAGCGGCCACCCCCTCGGTC
>JBOHBY010000142.1:0-12960 GCA_050698635.1 Spirillospora sp. | reverse complement strand
GGCCCGGGCCCCGCCCCGCATGCCGCATCCGAGGATGAACAGCATGTCCGGCCCCGGGATGACCATGGCCACGATCGAGGTCACGAAGAACGCCGCTAGCAGATGCGGATCAACCGGCATGAAGCGATCGTGCCACACGCGGCACCGCCCGTGCCCCGCCGGTCCCGCCACCTCTCCTGTCGGCCGGCGGCTCCCCGCGCCATGTGAAACGCCTTTGTTCTTGAAGCGATCGCGTCGTCCGGTCAATGCGAGGTCAAAAGGAGAGCGCCGTGTTCCCCGGGACGTAATAAGTCGGGGCCCGCGGTTACCGATCTTGTTCCCGGCAAAGGTGCAGGAGGGTTCGTGATGTCCGTCCGCATCGAGGACCCGATTCGACATCGGCGCCGGATTCGCGGAAATCGGGGGGGCCATGGCAAGGGTGAAGCGGGAACACAACGGTCACGACGAGGCGGCGGACGCCGATGTGCTGTCGTCGACCGAGTACGCGGCCGAGCTCAGGGACGACGCGAGCGGCCTCAGCTTCGGGGTGATGAGCTGCGGCGCACCGGCCGAGGGGCTGGAGCAGCACATCTGCATGGGATTGAACGCCTGCAACGCCTTCGATATCGACAACGGGGCGAGCATGGCCGGGACCGGGAACTGCGCCACTGTGCGCCATGTCTGCCACGGTGAGGGGCAGTGCCGCGGCCAGGGCGGCTGCGGCTACGCCGGGAGCGACGAGCAGCAGTGGCGGCCCGGCGACCAGGCGTGCCGGTTCAACGGGAGCTGCGCCAGCCCGCTCAACGTCAGCCGGGTGTTCGCCTGCGGCCCGATGAAGGGCAAGAGCGTGTGGTTGCAGGCCAGGCGCATCATGGAGGACCGGATGTACCGGGCGGGGCTGGCGTTCGGCCCGTCCCCGGGCGAGGGCATCCCGGACGAGATGCTCCCCGAGTACGACATCGACGACGGCAAGGACCTGCTGCCGGACACCCGGCCGGACGGCCAACGCCGGACCGGCCCGCGCGAGAGCGCGTCCAAGACGGCCCGGAAGGGTGCCGCCAGGAAGCGTCGATGACACCGCCGCACGCCGGGGCCGCGCCGCCACACGCCGGGGCCGCCGCGCCGCCGCTCGGGTTCGGTCTGGGGCTGCGCGCTCCGCACCTGGACCATGTGCGGCGGCACCGGCCGGACGTCGGGTTCTTCGAGGTGATCTCCGAGAACTTCATGGACTCCGCGGGCGGACGCCGCCGGGCCCTGGACGCGATCGCCGACCGCTACCCGATCGTCCTGCACGGGGTCTCGCTGTCGATCGGCAGCACCGATCCGCTCGACTTCGGCTACCTGTCGCGGCTGCGGGACCTCGCCGACGCGGTCGGCGCGCGGTTGGTGTCCGACCACGTCTGCTGGACCGGGGTCATGGGCCACAACACCCATGACCTGCTGCCGCTGCCGTTCACCGAGGCGGCGCTGGCGCATGTGACCGGACGCGTGCGGATCGTCCAGGAGTATCTGGGACGCAGGCTGGTCCTGGAGAACCCGAGCACGTACGTCGGTTTCACCGCGTCCACGATGTCCGAGCAGGAGTTCATGGCGCGGCTCGCCGAGGACGCCGACTGCGGGCTGCTGCTGGACGTCAACAACGTCTACGTCTCGGCGGCCAACCACGACTTCGACCCGGTCGACTACCTCGACGCGATCCCCCTGCACAGGGTGGAGCAGATCCACTTGGCCGGCCACACCGACTACGGCACCCACATCATCGACACCCATGACGGCCCGGTCACCGACGAGGTCTGGGACCTGTACCGCCGCGTCACCGAACGCGACGCCGAGATCCCGACCCTGCTGGAGTGGGACGACAGGCTGCCGGGCTTCCCCGTCCTGGAGGCCGAACTCGGCAAGGCCCGGCACCTCGCCGCCAAGGCCGGAAGCGCGCACCATGGCTGAACCGCCCGGCCAGACCGGTCAGCCCGGCCAGCTCGGTCAGCCCGGCCAGCTCGATCTCGCTGGGCTCCAGCGGTCCGTGCAGGCGGCGATCATGGACCCGGACGGCGACCTGGACGAGGCGGCCGGGCGGCTGACCGCGTCCTCGACGCTCACCGCCCGCCAACGCCTGGCGATCTACTGGCGCGGCTACCGGCTCCGGCTGATGGAGAACATGCGCGGCCTGCATCCCGGGCTGACGCGCCTACTGGGCGAGGAGACGTTCGACCGCTTCGCGCTGGACTATCTCGACGCGCGTCCGTCCAGCTCCTACACCCTGTCCCGGCTGGACGAGGGCTTCGCCGCGCACCTGTCGCAGACCCGTCCCGACGACGCGCGGCACCGGGAGGAATGGCCTGACCTCATCATCGACATGGCCAGGCTGGAGCGCCTCATCACCGAGGTCCTCGATGGCCCCGGCACCGAGGGCGCTCCCGTGCCACACCCGGACGACCTGCCCGGACGCGCCGACCTGCCCGGCCTGCGTCCCGTCGTCGCGCCCTGCCTGCGCCTTCCGCGCCTGACGTTTCCCGTCCACGAGTACCTGGCGGCCGTCCGGCGCGGCGAGGATCCCGAACCGCCCGCGCCGCGTCCCGTCCTGCTGGCCGTCAACCGGCGGGACTACCGGGTCACGATGCGGGAGCTCGACCCCGAAGCCCACCGGGCGCTGCGGGCGCTGGCCGCCGGCGCCACCGTCGGCACCGCCTTCGCCGACATCCCCGGGTCCCAGACCATCGCCCTCCTCCGCCGCTGGACCGAACACGGCTTCTTCTCCCACTTCCGCGAACCGGGCGTCCGCGAACCCGGAAGCACCGCAACCATGAGAAAGGGCGCACGATGACCACCAAGACGATCCGCTCGGGGAACGGCAAGACGGCCACAAAGGCCAAGACGGCCACGAAAACCACGAAGGCCAAGGCGGCAGCGAAGGCCGGAACGGCGACGAAGGCCCGGACGGGGTCGGCGAAGGCCCCGGTGAAAGCGGCGAGGGCCGTACCGATCCGGAGCCTCGACCCGACGAAGGGCATCCAGAGCGTGCAGGACCTGGCCGACCATTTGCACGTCGCCGCGCAGGTGGAGCTGTCCACCATCCCGCTGTACCTGTACGCCACCTACTCCATCAAGACCCGGGGACATTCCCAGTGGGCGGCGCCGCGCGGCGTCCTGCGCTCGCTGATCGGCATCTCGATCGAGGAGATGCTGCACCTTTCACTGGTGCGCAACCTGATGGTCGCGATCGGATACGGCGATCAGATCTCCTTCTACGACAAGGAGTTCATCCCGGCCTATCCGAGCCTGATGATGCACCGCTACAACCCCAAGGACAAGGACGGCGAGGAGATCCTCCTTTCCCTCGACAAGCTGTCCACAGAGCAGGTGAGCACGTTCCGCAGAATCGAGATGCCGGACGACGTCAAACCCGACGCGGTCACTTTCGCCGTGCATCCGGAGGCCGTCGGCCAGTACACCAGCCTGGGTGCGTTCTACCGCTCCATCGAGCAGGGCTTCATCGACCTGGACGGCAAGGGCGAGATCCAATGGGCGGGGTACGACGACGTCCGCAAGCAGTACAAGCGCGCGTTCTGGAACGAGTTCGGCAACGGGAAGCCCATCCGCGTCTTCAACCTGGAAACCGCCCGCCAGGCGCTGAACATCATCATCGAGCAGGGCGAGGGGACGCTGAAGGACCACGAGCACATCAAGGTCAAGCGCGGCATCGAGGACTTCACCCACTACGAGAAGTTCCTGCGCATCGAGCGGGGCGAGGAGGGCATCGGCGCCGTCGACGGTGACCAGCACGAGATCAGCATCGACGACCCGGAGGCGACCTGGCCCGTCGTGTCCGATCCGAGCGTGGACGACTTCGATGACCAGCCGGGCGTCCACAGCCTGATGACGCTGTTCAACGCCGCCTACTGCTACACCCTGTGCCTGCTCGACGAGCTGTACCAGCACTCCACCGACGACGTGGTCACGAAGAAGTATCCGGGCACGGACCGCGAGGAGAACTTCAGCCGCCGGTACGGCCTCGAACGCAATGGCGTCGCCATTATGCAGGGCGTCCTTTATCCCATCGCGGAAGCGCTCGTCAGCACCCGGATCCCCGCCGGCGCATGGAAGGGGATGCACGCCGCGCCGTCGTTCGAGTTCTACGATTTCTCGAAGCTCAAGAACCACTCCAAGAAGCAGCAGCTCATCGACCTGTGCGACACGGCCATCCACCATTTCCCGTCCCTCGGCGGCCCGGACGGAATCCAACGCCAGATCGGCCTCCTCGCCGACGTCTAGCACGAGGAAACGTCCGACCGGTCCGGCGGACGGGGCCCGCTACTCGGTGCTTCGCCAGCGGACGACCCGCAGAGCCTCCGCGATCTCCTTGACCTCGATCTCTGAGCAGGATATGGCGATGCGGATCACGAGGTCGAACGCCGCGTCGTCGTTAAGCGCGGAAACATGGCCGTTCGCCACAAGCATGATCTCCGTGGCTGCCCAAGCCGTCCGCTTGTTGCCATCAACGAACGGGTGGTTGCAGATGATCGAGTGGAGTAATGCCGCGGCCTTCTCCTCCAGAGTGACGTACGCCTCGACGCCGAACGCGACTGTCTGCGGCCGGGCTACCGCGCTCTGTATCAGCCCGGCATCCCGGACGGCCGGCTGGCCTCCGAGATGCCGGGCGTTGAAGGTGATGACCTGCTCGACTGTCGGGTAGATCACGAGTCGGCCAGCCTCTTGAACAGCTCCTTGCGCTCGGTGAACACCACGTCAGCGGCCTCGGCGATGGCAGACTCCTGCGAACGGCGAATGATCACTTCGTCGAGGGCGCGGACGATGGCGGAGTTGACGGAGATGTGGTCGGCCTCGGCCATGGCGACCAGCTGCTCATCGAGTTCGTCCGGGATGCGGACGCTACGCGTAGTCATACCAAAATGGTATCAGATGCTGGCCGTCAGCATTCGATGACGTTGACGGCCAGGCCGCCGCGGCTCGTCTCCTTGTACTTGTCGAGCATGTCGCGGCCGGTGTCGCGCATGGTCTTGATGGCCTTGTCGAGGGAGACGAAATGGCGGCCGTCGCCGCGCAGGGAGATGCGGGCGGCGCTGATGGCCTTGATGGCGCCGACGGCGTTGCGTTCGATGCAGGGGACCTGGACGAGCCCGCCGACCGGGTCGCAGGTGAGGCCGAGATTGTGCTCGATGCCGATCTCGGCGGCGTTCTCGACCTGTTCGGGGGTGCCGCCGAGGACCTCGGTGAGACCGGCGGCGGCCATCGAGCAGGCGGAGCCGACCTCGCCCTGGCAGCCGACCTCGGCGCCGGAGATCGACGCGTTCTGCTTGAACAGGACACCGATCGCGCCCGCGGTCAGGAGAAAGCGGACGACGCCCTCGTCGTCGTGGTCCGAAACGAAACGGTCGTAGTAATGCAGGACGGCGGGGACGATCCCGGCGGCGCCATTGGTGGGGGCGGTGACGATGCGTCCACCGGCGGCGTTCTCCTCGTTGACGGCCAGGGCGAAAAGGGTGACCCAGTCCATGGCGTGGAGGGGGTCGGACGGCTTCTCCACCGAGAGCTGGCGGTGCAGTTGCGGGGCGCGGCGCCGCACTTTGAGGCCGCCGGGCAGGAGGCCCTCGCGGGTGCAGCCCCTGGTCACGCAGGCGCGCATCACGTCCCAGAGGTTCAGGAGCCCTTCCCTGATCTCCTCGGGTGAGCGGCCGAACGCCTTCTCGTTCTCCAGCATCAGCGCGGAAATGGAAAGGCCCGTCTCGCGGCAGCGTTCGAGGAGTTCGGCGGCCGTGTCGAACGGGTGCGGCAGGACGGTGTCGTCGGGTTTGATGCGGTCGGCGCCGGTGGCGTTCTCGTCCAGGATGAAGCCGCCGCCGACCGAGTAGTACACCTTGGAGCGCAGTTCGTTGCCCGAGTCGTCGATGGCGGTGAAGCGCATGCCGTTGGGATGGCCGGGCAGCGATTCCTTGCGCTCGAAGACGAGGTGCTCATTGACGACGAACGGAATGTCGTGGTCGTGGAAAAGGTGGAGCGTTCCGCGTTCACGGATCGATTCCAGGCGTTCGTCGACCCGGTCGACGTCGACCAGTTCGGGCTTGTCGCCTTCGAGTCCGAGAATGACGGCCTTGTCGCTGCCGTGGCCCTTTCCGGTGAGGCCGAGCGAGCCGTAGAGGGTGGCGTGGACGGTCGCCGTCTTCTCCAGCAGGCCGTCGCGGTGCAGGCCGCGCGCGAAACGGTGCGCGGCGGCCATCGGGCCGCCGGTGTGCGACGACGACGGTCCGATGCCGATTTTGAAGAGGTCGAAAACGCTGATGGCCATGGCTACCTCTTTGTAGCTGCGCCCCCTCGCGAGAGGGCGAGGGGGCGCGGAGTCATCACAGGTCGGGGTACAGGGGATGCGCGTCCGCCAGGGCCTTGGTCCGGGCGGACAGGGCGTCGCGGTCGAAGGACGGCCGCAGCGCCAGCGCGATGACGTCGGCGACCTCCGCGAAGTCGGCGGCGGTGAAGCCGCGGGTCGCGAGGGCGGGCGTGCCGATCCGGAGCCCGGACGTCACCATCGGCGGGCGCGGGTCGTTCGGGACGGCGTTGCGGTTGACGGTGATGCCGATGTCGTGCAGGCGGTCCTCGGCGTCGCGTCCGGTGAGCTCGGACTCGACGAGGTCGACCAGGACGAGGTGCACGTCCGTCCCGCCGGTCAGGACCTTGACGCCCGCCTTCGCCGAGTCTTCGGCGAGCAGGCGCTCGGCGAGCAGCCGGGCGCCCTCGACGGTCAGCGCCTGCCGGGCCCGGAACTCCTCCGACGCGGCGATCTTGAGCGCGACGGCCTTGGCGGCGATCACATGCTCCAGCGGGCCGCCCTGCATGCCGGGGAACACCGCCGAGTTGATCTTCTTGCCGTACTCCTCGCGGGCGAGGATCAACCCTCCGCGGGGGCCGCCGAGCGTCTTATGCGTGGTCGTCGTGACGATGTCGGCGTACGGCACCGGCGACGGGTGCAGCCCCGCCGCGACCAGCCCCGCGAAGTGCGCCATGTCGACCATCAGCAGCGCCCCGACCGAGTCGGCGACCTCCCGGAACGCCGCGAAGTCGAGCTGCCGCGGATACGCCGACCAGCCCGCCACGATCATCTTCGGACGGTGCTCGGCCGCGAGCGTGGCGACCTCGTCCATGTCGACGAGGCCGTCCTCCGCGCGGACGTGGTACGGCACCACGTTCAGTGTCTTGCCGGAGTAGTTCAGCCGCATCCCGTGCGTCAGGTGCCCGCCGTGCGCGAGGTCGAGGCCGAGGATCGTGTCCCCGTGGTGCAGCAGCGCGAAGTACACCGCCGTGTTGGCCTGCGCCCCGCTGTGCGGCTGGACGTTGGCGTGCTCAGCGCCGAACAGCTCCTTGGCCCGGTCGATCGCGAGCTGCTCGGTGACGTCGACGAACTCGCAGCCGCCGTAGTACCGCCTGCCGGGATAGCCCTCGGCGTACTTGTTGGTCAGGACGGAGCCCTGCGCCTCCAGCACCGACACCGGCGCGAAGTTCTCCGACGCGATCATCTCCAGGGTGGACTGCTGCCGCCGCAGCTCGGCGGCGACGGCCTCGGCGACCTCCGGGTCGACCGCGGCGAGCGGGTCGTGCAGGGTCACCGTCAGCTCTCCTCGATCAGCTTCTCGTAGGCCGCCGAGTCGAGCAGGTCGCCCGGCTCCGCCGCGACGCGGACCTTGAAGATCCAGCCCTCGCCGTACGGGTCGTCGTTGATGACCTTCGGTTCGTCCACCACCACGGAGTTGACCGCGGTGACCTCGCCGCTGACCGGCGAGTAGATGTCGCTGACCGACTTCGTCGACTCGATCTCGCCGCACGGCTCGCCCGCCTCGACGCTCTCGCCCTCCGACGGCTGGAGCTCGAGGTATACGATCTCCCCGAGGGCGTCGGCGGCGTGCGCGGTGATGCCGATGGTGACGATGCCGTGGTCCTCGCCGAGACCCGACACCCATTCGTGCTCTTCGCTGTAGCGCAGCTGCTCCGGAACGCTCACGATCACTTCTCTCTCTTCGTTCGCGGGGGCGGCCCCCGCAGGGTCAGGAACGCTTGTAGAACGGCAGGGCGACCACGTCCACCGGCTCCGGCCGGCCGCGGACGTCCACGGCGAGATCGCTCTCCCCTGTGCCGCTGTCGAGGTACGCCATGGCGATCGGCTCGCCCAGTGTCGGGGACGGGGCGCCGCTCGTCACGACCCCGCACGGCGCGCCGCCGGACGTGACGACCTGGTACCCCTTGCGCGGCGCGCGACGCCCGCGCGCCACCAGTCCGACGAGCCTACGGCCCGGCGGGGTCTGCGCGACGGCCGCCAGGGCCGCCTTCCCCACGAAGTCGCCCGGCTTGTCCAGCTTCACGACCCGGCCGAGGCCCGCCTCGAACGGCGTCGTCCCGTCGGTCAGCTCGTTGCCATACAGCGGCATGCCCGCCTCCAGGCGCAGCGTGTCGCGCGCTGACAGGCCGGCGGGGACGACCCCGTCCACCCCTTCGAGCGCCTTCCACAGCCGGACGGCGTCGGACGCGTCCACGAACAACTCGAAGCCGTCCTCCCCGGTGTAGCCGGTGCGGGCGACGAGCGCGTCGACGTCGGCGACCCGTCCGGCGAGGATCGCGTAGTACTTGAGGTCGGCCAGCGGCGCGTTCGTGAACCCTTCGAGAATCTCCTGTGAACGCGGCCCCTGGAGGGCGATCAGCGCGTAGGCGTCGGAGCGGTCGTCCAGAGTCGCCTCGAAGCCGCCGGCCCGCTCCGCCAGCGCGTCCCGGACGACGGCGACGTTGGCCGCGTTCGCCACGACCATCCAGGTGGACTCGGCCAGCCGGTAGACGATCAGGTCGTCGAGGACGCCGCCGTCATGCCCGCAGATCATCGTATAGCGGGCCTTGCCGACGGGCATCGCCGCGAGCTTCCCGACCAGCGCGTAGTCGAGCGCGTCGCCCGCGCCGGGACCGGAGAGGAAGATCTCTCCCATGTGCGACAGGTCGAACAGCCCGGCGCCCGTCCGGACCGCCTGGTGCTCGGACGTCTCGCTCTGGTAGCGCAGCGGCATCAGATGGCCGGCGAAGTCCACGAGGTTCGCGCCGAGGCCCACATGGACATCGTGCAGCGGTGTCTTCTTCGCGCTTTTCGCGGACGTACTCGCGCTTTTCGCGGGCGGATCGGCGGGCATGGGTTCGGCTCCTTCGTCACGGGCACGCGTGGTCCATCGTCCCACTCGCGCACCGGGCGTCTCGGTGCCTCCCCCTCTGTCATCGGCGCCTGAGAGCTTCACCCACCCAGAAATGGAGGGTTTGCACCTTCGGCGGGGGAACCGGGTCCCCGCTTTCCAGAGGTCGCCTCGCCCGTGCGGTCCGTGGGCCTGAGAGGCTCCGGGGAGGAGTTGCTCCTTCGGCGTCCCCCACCGGCTTGCGAGGGACTCTCCCGCACGGGATCGTCGGCCCGGCCAGGCTAGCAGCGGCTTCACCCCACGACCACCCACCCACCCCACCCGCGCGGCGGGGCCGAACGCTTTCGCGCCGGACGCGCTCGGATTCAACCGGACGCGGAGCGTTGACGTACTCTGAACTGATTGCTGGAGATCACCCCCCGGTGTGCGGGGTGCATGACCGGAGGGGCAAGCCGCATGGCCTACCTGGCTGGAGCATTGATCCTGTTCTTCGGCCTGCTGGTGTCCATCGCGCTGCACGAGCTCGGGCATTTCTCGTTCGCCAAGCTGTTCCGGGTGCGGACGACGCAGTTCATGGTCGGGTTCGGGCCGACGATGAAGTCGTGGCGCCGCGGCGAGACCGAGTACGGCGTCAAATGGATCCCGCTCGGCGGCTACATCCGCATGATCGGGATGCTGCCGCCGCGCAAGGGCGACGCACCCGGGCAGGTCCGGCAGGTCAGCACCGGCCCGTGGCAGGGGCTCATCGAGAACGCGCGCGGCGCGGCGCTGGAGGAGGTCAGGCCCGGCGACGAGGACCGCGTCTTCTACTCCAAGAAGTGGTGGCAGAAGGCGCTGATCATGATCGGCGGGCCGGCCATGAACCTCGTCCTGGCGGTGCTGTTCTTCGCGATCCTGCTGATGGGCATCGGCACGAACCAGCTCCAGCCCGTGATCCGGGAGGTCCAGCCGTGCATGGTTCCGGCGAGCCAGGCCGCCGGGCTCAAGGAGTGCCCGGCGAACGCGACGCCGACCCCCGCCAAGCAGGTCGGGCTGCGTGAGGGCGACCGGATCGTGGCGTTCAACGGCAAGAAGATCGACGACTACCGGGAGCTGCAGGAGCTGATCCGCGGTGCCGGTGGGCAGAACGCGTCGATGACCGTCCGGCGCGGCGGGCAGGACGTCAAGCTGGCCGTGCCGATCACCCGCAACAAGATGTACGACCTCGACGACACCGACAAGGTCGTCAACGCCGGGTTCCTCGGCATCACGCCGACCAGCGCGGTCGAGCGGCAGGGGCCGGGCGCGGTCGCCAGCACGATGGGCGACCTGACCTCCCGCACCGCGGAGGCGCTGGTGCGGATGCCGCAGAAGATGGTCGGTGTCTGGAACGCGGCGTTCGGCGGTGAGAAACGCGACCCGAACGGGCCGATCGGCGTCGTCGGCGTCAGCCGGATCGGCGGCGAGGTCGCCGCCGACGACAGCATCGCCGCCAGCCAGAAGGTCGCCTACTTCGTGATGCTGCTCGGGTCGCTGAACCTCGCGGTCGGGATGTTCAACCTCGTCCCGCTGCTGCCGCTGGACGGCGGTCACATCGCCGGCGCGCTGCTCGAAGCGATCAAGAAGCTGTTCGCCAAGGTCTTCCGCAGGCCCGATCCCGGCTATGTGGACGTCGCCAAGGCGCTACCCGTGACCTATGTGATGGCGGCCGTTCTTATTGTCATGGGTGGCCTGCTCATATACGCCGACCTGTTCAATCCCGTCCGCGTTACCGGGTAGCGGCCGCCCCTCTGTTAGAGGACGGTGGGCAGGTCGCCGGTTTTGAGGAAGGTGTCGAGAGCGGCCCGGTAGGGCTCGATGTCGAGGCCCTGCGCGGTGAGCCAGGCGTCCGATCCGTAGGTACCGGTGTAGCGTTCGGCGCCGTCGCAGATCAGTGTGACGACGCTGCCGCGCTCCCCGCGCGCCCGCATCCCCGCGATCAGCTCCACCGCGCCCCACATGTTCGTGCCGGTGGAGCCGCCGACGTCCCGGCCGCTGACCTCGCTCGTCCAGCGCATCGCCGCGACGGACGCCGCGTCCGGCACCTGGATCATCCGGTCGATCACCGTGGGCAGGAACGACGGCTCCACCCGCGGGCGGCCGATGCCCTCGATCCGCGAGCCGGCGGCGGTCCGCTCCGGGTCGCCGTCGGCGAACGAGCCGTGGAACGCCGACCCCTCCGGGTCGACGACCGCGAGCCGCGTCTGGAACCGGCGGTAGCGGGCGTACCGGCCGATCGTCGCGGACGTCCCGCCGGTGCCCGCGCCGACCACGATCCACGACGGCTCGGGGAACCGTTCCAGCCGCAGCTGCTCGAAGATCGACTCGGCGATGTTGTTGTTGCCGCGCCAGTCCGTCGCCCGTTCGGCGTAGGTGAACTGGTCCATGAAGTGCCCGCCGCACTCGGCCGCGAGCCGGCGTGACTCGTCGTAGATCGAGGACGGGTCGTCCACCAGATGGCAGCGCCCGCCGTAGAACTCGATCAGCTGGATCTTCTCCGGGCTGGTGGACGCGGGCATCACCGCCACGAACGGCAACTCGAGCAGCCGCGCGAAGTACGCCTCCGACACCGCCGTCGACCCGCTCGACGCCTCGATCACCGTCGTGTCCCTGCGGATCCAGCCGTTCGCCAGCCCGTACAGGAACAGCGACCGCGCCAGCCGGTGCTTCAGCGACCCCGTCGGATGGACGGACTCGTCCTTCAGATACAGGTCGATGCCCCACTCCGGCGGCAGCGGGAAAACGTGCAGGTGCGTGTCGGCGCTGCGGTTGGCGTCGGCGTCGACGCGGCGGATCGCCTCGGCGACCCAGGCGCGGTACTCGGGATCGCAGCGGTCAACGGTACGGCTCACGGCGTCCCCCCTTGGTCGGCGTGGCTCGCGTATCGGGGTCCCACGATATCCGCGCATGTCACCGGGCATGATGGGAGGCAGCGGGGGGCAGATGATCGAGATGTTCGACGAGCGCATCGTGGCGACCGGGCGGCTTGCGCTGTTCGGCTTCTTCGTCGCGTTCATGATCACGTTTGTGCTGACGCGGGTGAACGTCCGGCTGATCCGCGCGAACGTGCGCTGGTTCCGCAACGTGACGACCGGCGACATCCACATTCACCATGTCGTGTTCGGGGTCGTGCTGATGCTCGCGGGCGGTGTCGCGAGCCTCGCCGTGCCGGACGGGCACGTCCGGCTCGACCTGGTCGCGGCCGTCGTGTTCGGGATGGGCTCGGCGCTCGTCCTCGACGAGTTCGCCCTGATCCTGCACCTCAGCGACGTCTACTGGACGGAGAAGGGCCGCGCCTCGGTCGACGCGGTGTTCGTCGCGATCGCCATGACGGGGCTGCTGCTGCTCGGCGTCCGCCCGTTCGGCTGGGAGCCCCTCGGGCTCGACCCCGGTGGCGGCGACCTCAGCGGCGCCTACGTCGCGTTCCTGGCCGGCAACCTCGCCCTCGCCGTGCTCACGCTGCTGAAGGGCAAGATCTGGACCGGGCTGATCGGGCTGTTCCTGCCCGTGCTGCTGATCGTCGGCGCCGTCCGGGTGGCACGGCCCGGCTCGCCCTGGTCGCGCTGGCGCTACGGAGAGGCGTCGCGCCGGTACCAGCGGGCCGTCCGGCGGGAGCGGCGGCTCAGGCGGCCGCTGATCCGCGCCAAGATCTGGGTGCAGGAGTTCATCGCGGGACGGCACGACCTCATCCCGCCCGAGCTGCTCCAGCGCCGTACCGAATCCGCCGACCGTGTCCGCCGCCTCGGCAGGGCGCGGACGACCACGGTGCGCGCCGAACAGCGCGCCGAAC
>JBOHBY010000141.1:0-4141 GCA_050698635.1 Spirillospora sp. | reverse complement strand
TCTGCGTGCCGTCCGGTATGCGTGCCGTTTTGTCCGCATGTCCGTCCTGCCTGCGCGTTCGTTCGGCCTGCGTGTACCCAGGGTGGCGGCGCCCGTGATGCCCGCGTGTGGCGTCCTGCCCCCTGCCGATCCCGCCCGCGTGTGCCGCTTTGCCGGTGTCTGCCGTCCTGCCCGCGCGCCGGTCCTGCCCGCGAACGCGCCCCACAATGGCCGTGTGTCGCCGCCCCACCTGTCCGCCGCTCAACCGCCGGTCCCGCCCGCGGGTCCGACAATCAGCTGTCCCCCGTGTTCACTGCGGGTGTTGTCCGCGAGTATCGAGGGGGTGCGGAGGGGTTGGTGGGGGTGGGTGTCGTATTCATAGAGTCTGCCGAGATGTAAGGAGTCGCCGTGCACGACCGAGATGCCCTCTATATCGGTGGTGAGTGGACGAGCCCGCTCGGGCGCGGGGTCATCGCCGTTGAGAACCCCGCTACCGAGGAGACGCTCGGGACGGTGCCCGAGGCGGCGGTGGAGGACGTCGATCGGGCCGTGCGGGCCGCGAGGGCGGCTCTGGTGGGGTGGTCGGCGACGTCGTTCGAGGAGCGGGCGGAGTATCTCCGGCGGCTGCACGGTGCGCTGGCGGGGCGTGCGGACGAGATCGCGCGGACGATCGCGAGCGAGGTCGGTACGCCGATGCGGATCGCGACCCGTATCCAGGCGGGGCTGCCGCTGACGGTGGTCGCCGGGTACGCGGAGCTGATCGCGGAGGGCGTGCCGGAGGAGCGCGTCGGGAACTCGCTGGTGGTGCGGGAGCCCGCCGGGGTCGTCGGCGCGATCACGCCGTGGAACTATCCGCTGCACCAGATCACGTGCAAGCTCGCGCCCGCGCTCGCGGCCGGATGCACGATCGTGATCAAGCCGAGCGAGGTCGCGCCGCTGGTCGCCTACGTGCTGATGGACGCCGTCCACGAGGCGGGGCTGCCCGCGGGGGTCGTCAACCTTGTCTCCGGGTACGGGCCGGTCGCCGGGGAGGCGCTCGCCGCGCATCCGGAGGTCGACATGGTGTCGTTCACCGGGTCGGTTCGGGCCGGGTCGCGAGTCGCGGAGGTGGCCGCCGGGACGATCAAGAAGGTGGCGCTGGAGCTGGGCGGCAAGTCCGCGAACGTGATCCTGGACGACGCCGACGTGAAAACCGCCGTGAAGGTCGGTGTCGCCAACGCGTTCCTGAACGGCGGTCAGACGTGCACGGCCTGGACGCGGATGCTCGTCCACCAGGATCTGTACGGAGAGGCCCTGGAGCTGGCGAAGGGGTTCGCCGAGGGGATCGCGCCAGGGGATCCGCTTGATCCGTCCACGAGGCTCGGGCCGATGGTGTCGAGAGCCCAGTTGGAGCGGGTGCGCGGCTTCATCGACACTGGCGTGGCTGAGGGCGCGCGCGTGGTCACGGGCGGGAGTGCGGCGCCGGACGGGTTCGAGCGGGGGCACTACGTCGCCGCGACCGTTCTGGCCGATGTCGACCAGGACGCGACCGTCGCGCAGGAGGAGATCTTCGGGCCGGTGCTGTCGGTCATCCCGTTCCGGGACGAGGACGAGGCGCTCCAGATCGCGAACAACTCCCGCTACGGGCTCGCGGGGGGTGTGTGGGCGGCGGAGAAGGATCGGGCGCTGGCGTTCGCCCGCCAGGTCAGGACGGGTTCCATCGACGTCAACGGCGGCGCGTACAACCCGTTGGCGCCGTTCGGCGGGTACAAGCAGTCCGGGCTCGGCCGTGAGATGGGGCGGTTCGGCCTGGACGAGTTCCTTGAGACCAAGTCCATCCAGCTCTGAGGGGAACCGCACATGGTCAACGCCGTCGTCGCCGTCGAGCCGGACGCTCCGCCTCAAGTTCGCGACATAGAACTGCCTCCGGTCGGGCCCGGGGACGTGCGGGTGCGGGTGGCGGCGGCCGGGGTGTGCCACTCCGACCTGTCGATGATCAACGGCACGCTGGCGCCGAAGTTTCCGCTCGTCCTGGGGCACGAGGCTGCGGGGACGGTCGCGGAGGTCGGCGCGGACGTGGTGAAGGTGCGTCCCGGTGACCGGGTGGTTCTGAACTGGGCCGCGGCGTGCGGCGAGTGCTGGTTCTGTGGCCAGGACGAGCCGTGGCTGTGCAGCGCGGTGGAAGGAGCCGTGAGCCCCCTGTCCGGCGCGACGCTGGACGGCGAGGACGTGTACGCATGTATGGGCGTCGGTGGCTTCGCCGAAGAGCTGGTCGTGCCGGCACGTTCCGTGGTGCCTTTGCCTGCGTCCGCTCCACTCGACCTTGGGGCGCTGCTGGGTTGCGCGGTGCTGACGGGTATCGGTGCCGTTCGCAACACCGCGCAGGTTCGTGAAGGGCAGTCGGTGCTCGTGATCGGTCTCGGCGGTATCGGGCTGTCGGCCGTCATGGGCGCCCGTCTCGCTGGGGCCGGGACCATCATCGCCGTAGACCAGGGCACGGAGAAGGAGCCGCTCGCCAGGGCGGCGGGTGCCACGCACTATCTGGAAGGGGACCCGAAGCTGGCCAAACAGGTCCGTGCCCTGACGGAAGGGCGCGGCGCCGACCATGCTTTCGAGTGCGTGGGCAAGGCCGGTCTTGTCCGTACTGCGTGGCAGTCGGTGCGCCGTGGCGGGCAGTGCACCGTTGTTGGTGTGGGGGGCCGCGACGATGAGGTCACGTTCAACGCGCTGGAGCTTTTCCACTTCAACCGGCGGCTGACCAGTTCGGTGTACGGGTCGTCCGATCCGGATAGGGACGTCCCAAGGCTCGCAGAGGAGATGGAGGCGGGACGTCTCGACCTGTCGACGCTGGTCACCCACCGCATCGGCCTGGACGGCGTCGCCGCCGCGTTCGACCGGATGCGGGCCGGGCAGGGCGCGCGTTCCCTCATCGAGATGGCCCGATGACCGGAGCGCCGCTCGCGGGGCTGCGCGTGGTCGAGCTGTCCAGTTTCGTCGCCGTGCCGCTGGGCGGGATGACGCTCGCGCAGCTCGGCGCCGACGTGATCCGCGTCGATCCGGTGGGCGGCGGGCCCGATATCGACCGGTGGCCGCTCGCTCCGTCCGGCCGCAGCCTGTACTGGGCGGGCCTGAACAAGGGCAAGCGTTCGGTCACGGTCGACCTGCGCTCGCCGGAGGGACGGGAGCTGGTCGCGGGTCTCGTCGCGGAGAGCGGCACCGTGGTGACCAACGCGCCGCCACGTGAAGGACTGACGTATGAGGCCCTGCGGGAGGCGCGTCCAGACCTGATCCATGTCCAGCTACAGGGGCGCAGTGACGGGGGCAACGCCGTCGATTACACGGTGAACGCGGCTGTGGGGTTCCCGTCCATCACGGGGGCGCCCGACCAGGCGACGCCGGTCAATCACACGCTTCCCGCCTGGGACGTCGCCGCCGGCCTCTACGTGGCGGTCGGCCTATTGGCCGCTGAACGGCACCGTCTGCGCACGGGTGAAGGGCAGAGGATTCGCGTCGCGCTGCAAGACGTCGCCCTGGCTACGGCGGGAAACCTCGGACTCCTCGCAGAGGCACAGCTGGGCGAGGCACGCCCCCGCCTGGGCAACAACGTCTTCGGGGACTTCGGACGCGATTTCGCCACCGCCGACGGCCGCGTCATGGTCGTCGCCCTTACACCGCGCCACTGGCGCGACCTGGTGGACGCCACCGGCCTAGGTGAGGTGACCGCCGCCTTGGAGCGTGCCCTGAACGCGGACTTCCGTGCCGCCGGTGACCGTTTCGCCTACCGGGAGGCACTCGGCGGCGTCCTCACGCCCTGGTTCGCGTCCAGGACGTGCGAGCAGGTCGAGGACGGGCTGAGCGGCACGTCCGTCCTGTGGGCCCGCTACCGCGGCTTTGAGGAGGTGGCCCGTGACCTGGGCGCCGAGCCCCTGATGGCCCGCCTCGACCAGCCGGGCGTCGGGCCCTACCTGGCCCCAGGCAGCCCGCTGCGGCACGGAGAGGCCTTCTCGCGGCCCGCCCCTGCCCCGGACCTGGGCGGGCACACGGACGAGGTTCTCCGGGACGTCCTGTCCCTGCCGCCGGAACGGATCAAGGACCTGCGCGCCAAGGGCCTGATCGGCGGTCCCTGACGGGCGCGGACGGCGCCGCGCGGACGCCGCACACGGGACGGGGCCCGGCGTTGTGC
>JBOHBY010000140.1:0-8189 GCA_050698635.1 Spirillospora sp. | reverse complement strand
GCGCCGCCTTGAGCGCGATGTCCGTCCGGTGATGGGAACCGCGCAGGCCGATCTTGGAGACCGCCTCGTAGGCGGCGTCACGGGCCGCGCCCAGGTCGGCGCCGGTGCCGACGACGTTGAGCACGCGGCCGCCGGACGCGATGAGCCCGCCGCCGTCGTCCGCCTTCGTGCCCGCGTGCAGCACGTACGCGCCCGCGACGTTGGCCGCCTCCGCCAGCCCCGTGATCTTGTCGCCCTTCACCGGCGCGGCCGGATATCCCTCGGCCGCCACGACGACCGTGACCGCCGCTCCCGGCGTCCACTCGGGCCGGAAGGCCGGGTCGAGCGCGCCGAGCGCACACGCCTGCAACAGTTTCCCGATCGGAGTCGAGAGCCTGTCCAGGACGACCTGCGTCTCAGGGTCGCCGAACCGCGCGTTGAACTCCACGACCCGCACACCCTTGGACGTCAGCGACAACCCCGCGTAAAGCACGCCCACATACGGCGTCTCACGGCGGCGCAGTTCGTCCACCGCAGGTTGGACGACCGTCGACATGACCTCGTCCACGAAACCCGGCGGCGTCCACGGAAGCGGTGTGTACGCGCCCATCCCGCCCGTGTTGGGGCCCTCGTCGCCGTCGTAGGCGCGCTTGAAGTCCTGCGCGGCCAGCAGCGGGACGGCGTGCTCACCATCGCACAACGCGAACAGCGAGACCTCGGGGCCGTCCAGGAACTCCTCGATCACCACCCGCTCGCACCCGGCGGCATGCCGGGCCGCGACCGCCCGGTCATCGGTGACGACGACGCCCTTCCCCGCCGCCAGCCCGTCGTCCTTCACCACATACGGCGGGCCGAACGCGTCGAGCGCCTCCTCCACCTGCACGGTCGTGTCGCACACCCGCGCGTCGGCGGTCGGCACCCCGGCCGCCGCCATGATCTCCTTCGCGAACGCCTTGGACGCCTCGATCCGCGCCGCCGCCCGATCCGGCCCGAAGCACGGGATCGCGGCCTTCCGCAAAGCGTCGCCGACACCCGCGACCAGCACCGCCTCAGGCCCGACCACCACGAGATCGACCCGCAGCCGCCCCGCCAGCTCGGTCACCGCCACCGGATCGGCCGGGTCGATCTGATGGTTGTCCGCGATCGCCGCCGTGCCCGGATTTCCCGGCGCGCAGTGGAGAGCGGTGACGGCAGGGTCGCGGCGCAGGGCGCGGGCGAGCGCATGCTCGCGGCCACCCGATCCAAGGACGAGTACTCGCACGCCACGCGAGCTTACCGACACGAGCTGAGGCGGCCGTCACACCGGTCCCGTGTGAACCTCACCGAAGCGGACGGCGTCCTAAATGTCGGCTGGTAGGCTTCCACCGGCTTTACCGCCCGTTGTGAAACGCGTGAAAGGAGGTGGTCGGGATGAGTCCTGGTGATCCTTGTAGTTCGCCGGAGAACCCTCACAGTCCGGACAGGACTGTCCGACCGTCCGCCTCCCTCTGGCGTCCGGCCACCGCTCCCGCGCGCTCCCCTCGCTGACGGCCTGGGTCGAGCGCGCCGCCGCGCGCGTGGCCGGCGGGTTAGGAGCCCCTCATGGCCATGACACGAGTCCGCCCCGGCCGCGCGCTGTTCAAGACGCGCGGCCGTCCCGGCGGCGCCCAGACGCCGCACCGCGACACCGCCGTCATCGACTGGGCCGCCTACATCGACGGGCACCGCGCCTCGACCGACACCGTCGCCGACGCCGTCCGCCTCATCCGCGACGGCCGCCTCACCCCCGACGGTGACAGCGCGGGCTTCGTCTGGGTCGGGCTGCACGAACCGTCCGCCACCGAACTCACCGAACTCGCCGGGGTCTTCGGGCTGCACCCGCTCGCCGTCGAGGACGCCATCCACGCCCACCAGCGCCCCAAGCTCGAACGCTACGACGACGTTCACTTCGTCGTCATGAAGACCGTCGGCTACGTCTCCAGCGGCCCCGGCGGCCCCGGCGGCGCCGAGGTCGTCGAGACCGGCGAGATCATGATCTTCTGCGGGCCGGACTTCGTCGTCACCGTCCGGCACGGCACCCACGGCGCGCTCGGCCCCGTCCGCCGCGACCTGGAGAAGGACCCGGCACGCCTCGCGCTCGGCCCGGCCGCCGTCCTGCACGCCGTCGCCGACCGCGTCGTGGACGGCTACGTCGGCGTCGCCGAGGCCGTCATGGAGGACATCGACGAGGTCGAAGAGGCCGTCTTCTCCCCCGAGCGCACCGACGAGTCCCGCCGCATCTACCGCCTCAAGCGCGAGGTCATCCAGCTCAAGCGCGCCGTCGGCCCCCTCGCCGGCCCGCTGCGCCACCTGACGGGACGCCGCTTCGTCCCCGCCGAGATCAAGGAGTACCTGCGCGACGTCGAGGACCACCTCACCCGCGTCCGCGAACAGGTCGAGGCCTACGACGAGCTCCTGAACCCCATCCTCCAGGCCCACATGACCCAGGTCACCGTCGCCGACAACAAGGACATGCGCAAGATCTCCGCCTGGGGCGCCATCTTCATGGTCCCCACCGCCATAGCCGGCGTCTACGGCATGAACTTCGACTTCATGCCCGAAACCCAATGGCGCTTCGGCTACCCCATGATCCTCTGCGTCATAGCCATGGCCTGCTTCTCCCTCTACCGAGGCTTCCGAAGGAACGGCTGGTTGTAGTTCATCGGGGACGCCCCCATATCCCCCGGCTGCGGGACGCCGCGCCGGGCATGCCCGCTCCCCTCGCTGGCGCTCCCTCCGCGTCCCTGCCCGTAACCGGCGGCTGAGCTTCGAGCCCTCGTCGCTGCGTTATCTGGTTAGCAGTTGGTGGAGGCGGTCTGGGTAGTCGGTGACTATGGCGTCTACGCCGTATTTGGTGAAGCGGGTCATGTCTTCTGGGGTGTTGACCGTCCAGACGATTACGGGGAGGTCTGCGGCGTGGGCCTGGTCTACCAGGGCTGGTGTTGTTAGGACGTGTTCAGGGGAGACGGCCGTCGCGTTGATTTCCTTGGCGGCGGCTACGGGGTCCTCTGGGGAGTGGCCTGCTAGCCAGGGGGTGTTGGTGGCGAGGGTTTTGCGTTCGTAGAGGGCTACTCGGCCGAAATCTGGGTGGTGGTCTCGGGCCCTTGTTAGGACGCGCCAGTCGAAGGCCAGGAGGCGGGTTCGAGCGGTGAGGTCGTGGGTCGTCAGGACGTTCACCGTCGCGTTGAGGAGGTGGTCGATTTCGGCTATAGGCCAGGTGGGGTCGGTCTTTAGTTCTACGGAGAGGGTTATGTGCGTGGGGGCCAGCAGGGCGCAGGCCTCGGTGAGGGTGGGGATGCGGGTGCCTGGGACGGGGGTTTGCGTGAAACGGGTGTGGAGGCGGGTTCCCGCGTCGATGGTGCGTAGTTGAGGCAGGGTGAGGTCGCGGATCTTCCTGCCTACGTAGGGGTAGGCGGGGTCGTCTGGGTGGGTGGGCGCTGTGTCGGTGAGGTTCACCGGGGAGAGGGTTTGGTCGTGGTTGAGGACGACCACGTTGTCGGCGGTGAGGCCCACGTCGAGTTCGATGGCGTCCACGCCCAGTTCCAGGGCGTGGGTGAAGCCGGGGAGGGTGTTCTCCGGACGGAGGCCACGGGCGCCTCGGTGGCCGTGGATCTCGACGGGCACGCTCAGACCAGGGGGCGGAGGGAGAGCGTCTGGTCGCGGCCGGGGCCGACGCCGATCGCGGAGATGCGGCAGCCGGACATCTCCTCCAGCGCGCGGACGTACGCCTGCGCGTTCTTGGGGAGGTCCTCGAAGGTCTTGGCGCCGCTGATGTCCTCGTGCCAGCCGTCCAGGTATTCGAGGACGGGCTTGGCGTGGTGGAAGTCGGTCTGCGTGGTGGGCAGCTCGTCCGCGCGGGTGCCGTCGATGTCGTAGGCGACGCACACCGGGACGCGGTCCAGCCCGGACAGGACGTCCAGCTTCGTGAGGAAGTAGTCGGTGATGCCGTTGACGCGGGTGGCGTAGCGGGCGATGACGGCGTCGAACCAGCCGCAGCGGCGGTCGCGGCCGGTGGTGACGCCGTATTCGCCGCCGGTCGTGCGCAGGTATTCGCCCTGCTCGTCCAGGAGTTCGGTGGGGAAGGGGCCGGAGCCGACCCGGGTCGTGTACGCCTTGAGGATGCCGATCACGCGGCTGATCTTCGTGGGGCCGACGCCGGAGCCCACGCACGCGCCGCCCGCCGTGGGGCTGGACGACGTCACGAACGGGTAGGTGCCGTGGTCGAGGTCGAGCAGCGTGCCCTGGGCGCCCTCCAGCAGGACGATCTTGCCGTCGTCCAGCGCCTGGTTGAGGACGAGCGTCGTGTCGGCGACGAACGGCTTCAGCCGCTCCCCGTATTCGACGTATTCCTGGACGATCGGGCCGGTCTCGATGCGGCGCCGGTTGTAGACCTTCGTCAGGACCTGGTTCTTCTCGCGCAGCGCGAGGTCGAGCTTCTGGGTGAGGATGTTCGGGTCGAACAGGTCCTGCACCCGGATGCCCATCCGGTTGATCTTGTCGGCGTAGGTGGGGCCGATGCCGCGTCCGGTGGTGCCGATGCGGGCCTTGCCGAGGTAGCGCTCGGTGACCTTGTCCAGGGCCCGGTGGTGGGGCATGATCAGGTGTGCGTTCGCCGAGATCAGCAGGCGTTCGCAGCTCACCCCGCGGTCGCGCAGGCCGTCGATCTCCTGGAGCAGCACGGCCGGGTCGATGACGACGCCGTTGCCGATGACCGGGACGACGTCGGGCGACAGCACCCCGGACGGCAGCAGGTGCAGCGCGTAGCTCTGGTCGCCGATGACCACGGTGTGCCCGGCGTTGTTGCCACCCTGGTAGCGGACGACGTAGTCGACGTCCCCGCCGAGCAGGTCTGTTGCCTTGCCCTTGCCCTCATCCCCCCACTGGGCCCCGACAAGAACGATGGCAGGCATGCCACTTTTCCTTCCCACGACGAAGGCCCCGGTCGCCGCAAGCGCGCGAAGGGGCCTCTTGCGATCAAAGCGTACCCGCACCTGGACGGCAAGGAAACCGCAGGCTAACCGTCCACGGTGACGACATGGCGTGGTGTGACGGTAGATACGCACGGCGCGCACGATGGCAAAATGTTGCTAGGTGGAGTTGTTTCACGACTGAGCGTGAGGACAGGGTTCGTGTCGGCACATCGCCGTGCCACCCCCCGAGAGGAGAGACGATGTCCTCGTCCACAGTCACGCGCAGCATCGCCACCGGCCTGGCGGCCGCGCTGAGCGCCGCCGTCACGTTCGGGCTCGCCGGGCCCGCGCACGCCCAGCCGGAAGGGCCCGTGTCCTGCGACGCGAGCGGTTCCAGCCGGTTCACCCCGGGTGTCCAGGCGGTTCCCCAGCCGGTCGCGGTCACCTATGTCGGCGACAACCGGGCCTGCCAGGACCCCGACTACACCTCGGCCCGGTTCACCGCGAACTTCCGAAGCGTCGCGCTCAGCTGCCTCGCCAGCGACCCGGGTCAGGGATCGGGAAGCGGCAGCGGCACGATCCACTGGAGCACCGGTGAGAGCAGCCAGGTCGATCTGACCCTTGAGAGCACCGCGCTCAACACGGCGACGGTGTCCGGGACGGTCCGCGAGGGGCCGTTCGCGGGGCAGAGGTTCAGCGGCAAGTTCACCACCGACCTGGTCGGCGGCGCCTTCAACTGCTCCTTCGGCGCTCCGACCGGTGGTGTGACCTCGGCCGACTTCACCGGTAGCTACACCGTCGGCTGACCCGTCCGGGACAGCGGGTGGAGCGTGATGTCAGCGGGTGGTGCGGCGGGGCCAGTAGTTCTCGGCGAACAGGCGGGCGACCAGTTCGCCGCGGCTGGAGACGCGCGTCTTGGCGAACACGGCCTTGACGTGGTCGCGGACGGTGTGCGGCGAGATGACCAGCGTGGCGGCGATGTCGCCGGTGGACAGGCCCCGGGCGATGAGCTGGGTGATCTCCAGTTCGCGGGCGGACAGGCCGTAGGCGTCCGCGATGATCGGCGCCATGTCGGAACCGGCGGCGGGCTGGACGACCACGGCGGTGGGTCCGGGTGTGCCGTCGGGACCGTCCGTGCAGGACGCGTGGCAGACCAGCCATTGTCCGTCGCGGGTGCGGATCCGGATACGGGCGGCTCCGCGGTCGTGTTCGGCGGCGACGGCGCGGGCTTGCGCGGCCGTCCCGACGAGCCAGACGGGCAGGGGCGGGCCGACCGGGGAGGGGGCGGACGGGCCGTCCGGGAGCCGGTCGAGGTGGTGGCGCGCCTCGTCGTTGATCGAGATGGGCGTGCCCGACGGGTCGAACAGGATGAGGCCCGGGTTCTGTGGTTCTGGTGTTCTTCCGGTGGGACGGGTCGGGCGGGCGAGTTCGCGGAGGCGGTCGGCCAGGGGCGCGGAGAGGGCCGCGACCAGGGAGATCTCGGCGGGGCCGAACGGTTCGCGGCCCTTCTCGCGGAACAGGCTGACGACGCCCCACGGCCGGTCGCCGATCCGCAGGACGGCGCGCAGCTCGTCGCCGACGCCCTGGCGACCGAGGAGTTTGCGGTACTGGGCGCTGCGCGCGGGCAGGCCGCCGGTGCTCGCCGCGAGCCCGGCGGCGGGGACGGTGGCGCGGGCCAGCTCCCGGAACGGGATCACCGTCTCCTCCAGGAGGGCGCACTCCCAGTAGGCGAAGCACTCTTCGCCGCGTCCGAGGTCCTCGACGTGCATCGGCGCGGTGATCAGGCCGGTCTCGGGGTCGGTCGCCGACCACGCCGCCGCCTGGAAACCCACGAGCCGGCGGAGCCGGGCCGAGGCCCCGCCGAACAGGGCGGACGCGTCGCGCGCGTGCGCCACCCGGTCGAGGAGGGCGCGCCGTTCACGCTGGTCGATCACGGATCCAGTCTGCCTGCCGGGCCGGAGGCTCGAACCCCCTCACGTGGGGGATAGCGGGCCGCGGACGTCCCCGAGCCGGGGGGATGGGGCCGGCGCGGCGGAGCGGCGAGGCTCGGCGGCATGGAGATCGCGATCATCGGGGCGGGTGCCGCGGCCGTCGGCCTGCTGGACGCCCTGGACCCCGCAGTGGCGACGTCTGTGATCGTCTTCGATCCCGCGCCGGTGCCGTGGCGTGGCCGTCCTTACCAGACCGATCTGGATTCCGTGCTGGTCAACGCCCCGCCGCAGATCATGTCGATCCGGTTCGGGGACCGGGATCACTACGCGCGCTGGCTTCGCGAGGGCGGTTCGCCTGGGGCGTATGCGGACGAGCGGCTCGGGCGTCCGATCCCGCCGCGTGCCGTGTACGGCCGGTATCTGGCGGAGACGGCGGAGGCCGCGCTCGACCGGTTCGGCCGGGCGGAGGTGATCCAGAAGGCCGTGACTCGGGTGTCTCTGGGCGAGCGTCTGGTTCTGGAGACCGCTGACGGGCGCTTGTATCGCGCTGACCAGGTTGTTTTGTGCGTGGGTGGCGGTACGCCCATTGACCATTACGGTTTGGCGGGCGCGCCTGGTTTTGTCGCCGATCCGTATCCGCTGGAATGGAGCCTTGCCGACATCCCGTCTGGGCTGGCCGTCGCCGTTGTCGGTGGTGGGTTGACCGCCGTCGACATCGTGGCGTCGCTGGCGGCGCGCGGGCACACGGGCAGGATCAGCCTGGTTTCGCGGAGCGGGACGCTTCCTTATGTCTGGCAGCGTCCGGCCGAGACCGGCATCCGGCACCTGACGCCCGAGCGGCTGCTGTCGATGGACGGGCCGGTGGCGCTGGACCGGTTCGTCGAGATGATCCGTGTGGAGCTGGCGGAACGCGGCGAGAGCTGGGACGACCTCGCCGCCTGGATCGCCGCGACCGCGAAACGGAATCCGGCCGAGAGCCTGCGGGAGCAGTTGGGCATGGTCGACAACCCTCTGCTTGGACGCCGGATCCTCCAGGAGGCAGCGCACATCGCCGGGCCCGTCGCGTGGCGGCTGCTCGCGGCGTCCGACCGGGACCGGCTCCGCGCCCGCCACTTCCGGACGATCACCGGCCTCGCCTCGCCGATGGTGCCCCGCAACGCCGCCGTCCTCCTGGACCTGTTCGACGCGGGCACGCTGGAGTCGCTCCCCGGGATCGAGAAGATCGAGGCCGGGGACGGCGGGTTCCGGATCGTGCACGGGGGCGGCGAGCGCGCCGCCGACGTCGTGATCAACGCGGTGAACCCGCCGCCGCACGCCATTCCCCGCGCGGCGGAACGGCTCGTCTCGTCGC
>JBOHBY010000139.1:0-2460 GCA_050698635.1 Spirillospora sp. | reverse complement strand
GGTCAGCGACGACGACCCCGCCTTCACCACGATCCGGCGGGCGGCGGCGAGCGCCCCGCGGTCGGTCACGGCCGGCCCCCCAGGCGGCGGTCGGTGCCGCGCGGGCCGGGCGATCCGTCGCCCGCGGGGACCTCAGGCTCCCAGTCGAAGACGACCGCGTCGTCCGGCGTGCCGATCATGACCGTCGCGCCCGCGGTCGCGCCCGCCTTGGCGAGGGCCTCCTCGACGCCGAGGCGCGCCAGCCGGTCGGCGAGGTAGCCGACGGCCTCCTCGTTGGCGAAGTCGGTCTGCCGCAGCCACCGGACGGGCTTCGCGCCGGTGATCAGGTAGGTGTTGTCGCCGAGGTCCTTGACCTCGAAGGCGGTGTCGCCGCCGACCGGCTCGGGCCTGATGACGATCCGGGTCGGCTCCGCCGCCGGAAGGGCCGCGCGGTACTCGCCCACCATCGCCGCCATCGCGAACGACAGTTCCCGGAGGCCCTCGCGCGTCGCCGCCGACACCTCGAACACCTTCAGGCCGCGCGCCTCGAACTCGGGGCGGACCATCTCGGCAAGGTCGCGGCCGTCCGGGACGTCGATCTTGTTCAGCACGACGATACGGGGCCGGTCCGACAGCGGACGGTCGCCGAGCACCCGATCGTAGGCCCGCAACTCGCTTTCGATGACGTCGAAGTCGCTGACCGGATCGCGTCCCGGCTCCATCGTCGCGCAGTCGAGCACGTGCGCCAGCGTGGACGAACGCTCGATGTGGCGGAGAAAGTCCAGGCCGAGGCCGCGGCCCTCGCTGGCGCCCTCGATCAGGCCGGGGACGTCGGCGACCGTGAACGTCGTCTCGGCCGCCTCGACCACGCCGAGGTTCGGGATCAGCGTCGTGAACGGATAGTCGGCGATCTTCGGCTTGGCGGCCGACAGCGCGGCGATCAGCGACGACTTGCCCGCGCTGGGGAACCCGACGAGCGCGACGTCCGCGACGCTCTTCAACTCCAGGACAACGTCGCCGGCGTCGCCCGGCTCGCCGAGCAGCGCGAACCCGGGCGCCTTGCGCTTGGCGGTGGCGAGCGCCGCGTTCCCGAGCCCGCCGCTGCCGCCGCGCGCGACCACGAACCGGGTGCCCTCGCCGACGAGGTCCGCCACGACCTCGTCGCCCTCCTTGACGACGGTGCCGTCCGGGACGGGCAGGATCACGTCGGCGCCGTCCGCGCCCGTCCGGTGGCTGCCCTGCCCTGGCCGCCCGTTGCCCGCCTTGCGGTGCGGGCGGCGGTGGTACTCCAGGAGGCTCGCGGCGTTCGCGTCGACGACCAGGACGACGTCGCCGCCGCGCCCGCCGTTGGCGCCGTCCGGGCCGCCGAGCGGCTTGAACTTCTCCCGGTGGATCGACGCGCATCCGTTGCCGCCGCTCCCGGCGGCGACGTGCAGCACCACCCGGTCGACGAACTGCGCACCCGATCCCGCTCCAGCGGCCACGGTGAACTCTCCTCAATGAGAACGGCGAAAGGGACGGACCGCGACCGGCCCGCCCCTCTCACAAAGCTTCTTTGCCCCAGGCCGTTCCCTCTGGGGGGCGACCCCCAGACCCCCGAAGAGGCGGACGGCCGATCCTCGCTCCGCTCCGGTCGTCCGTCCTTACTCCGCCGGAGGAACGATGCTGACCGCGTTGCGGCCGCGGTAGCGGCGGAACTTCACCGAGCCCGCCACCAGCGCGAACAGCGTGTCGTCGCCGCCGCGGCCGACGCCGGGACCGGGGTGGAAGTGGGTGCCGCGCTGCCGGACGATGATCTCACCGGCGTTGACGACCTGGCCGCCGAACCGCTTCACACCGAGCCGCTTGGCGTTGGAGTCACGGCCGTTACGGCTGGACGACGCGCCCTTCTTGTGTGCCATCTGACCGCTCCCTTACTTCCCGGCCTTGATACCGGTGATCTTGACCTCGGTGTACGGCTGACGGTGCCCCATCCGCCGCTTGTACCCGGTCTTGTTCCGGTAGTGCATGATGTTGATCTTCGGGCCCTTGACCGCGCCGAGAATCTCGCCGGTCACCTCGTAGCGCGCCAGGTCGGCCGAACCGCTGACGACCGTTTCGCCGTCCACGACCAGCACGGCCGGGAACGTGACGGTCGAGCCGACGTCACCGGCCAGCTTGTCGACGGTCAGCACGTCATCGACGGCGACCTTCTCCTGCCTGCCGCCTGCGCGGACAATCGCGTACACCGCGGAAACCCTTCGTCTTCGCGCGCTTCCGGACTGAACCGGTCCCGCGCGTGGCTACCCAGCCCCCGGATGGGGGCCTACCTCCGGCACCGGGCCGAAGGCGGCACACCAGGGAAGACCCTGGCGCTCTCTGCTTGGTCTCACCGAATCGGCGAGGTGCGCACCGAACGCCCCCGAAGGGGTTCGCGGTGCGAGTTCGGCTGACGCGTCCAAGACGCGCCAAAGAACAAGGATACCGGATACCTCAACCCCA
>JBOHBY010000138.1:0-3248 GCA_050698635.1 Spirillospora sp. | reverse complement strand
ACGAGCGCCAGCGCCGTCATCCGGACACCGTCGGGCGGGCCGTCGCACACCTCGGTGAGCAGCGTGGCGATCAGCTCGGCGCCGGACGCGCGCAGCGCCTCGGTGATGCCGCAGCCGAGCTGCCCGGCCGCCGACACGTGCGGAGGCAGGGGCGCGGCGTGGGCGACCAGCAGGGGCAGCCTCCGCAGCCGTGCCTCGCCGATCGCCCAGGAGAGGGCGCAGCGGGCGCCCGCGGAGTCGTCGACACCCACCACCACGCGGGGGCCGCCCTCCGGTCTCGCGATCACGGTCCCTCCCGAGGCCGCCGGTTGATTGCAGTCTAGGGTGCAGGCATACCCGCCGCCACGGAAGTGTTTCGCGTTATGGAAACACTGGTTTCCCCAAAATGAACGGGGGCGCTTTACCAGCGGGCGCCGCGGGCGGCAGACTCCTGAGTATGGGAACACCGCACGTCAACAGGCCGCCGAGCGGAGCTCGTCCATTGAATGGTGGTGGGTGGGGGCTGGAGGACGGTCGCCGAGCGGAGCTCGTCCGTTGAATGGCGGGGGGCGGGGGCCGGAGGACGGGCAATCGTGTGCCGTCGCGCATGGTGACGTCCGGCCCGACGCGCCGGAGCGGACGCTGGTCGCGGTGTTCGCGGGCCCCGTAGCGGACCACCTGCTCCGCTACGGCGCCGACCTCGGCTACCGCACCTTCCTCGTCGACCCCGACAAGGACCGGGACGGCGCCGCCGACCTCCCGCCCCTGGACGCGACCGCCGACGTCGTCGTCACCGACCACCACCGGCCCGAGCTCGGGCCCGTCCTGCGGGACGTGCTGACCCAGCCCGTCCGGTGGGTCGGCGTCATGGGCAATCCCCGCCATCCGGCCCCGCACATCCCGGCGCTCACCGAGCTGGGCGTGCCCGCCGCCGACATCGCCCGGGTGCACCGCCCGATCGGCCTCAACATCGGCTCCCGCACCCCCGCGGAGATCGCGATCGCGGCCCTCGCCGGGCTGATCGCCGACCGCAACGGCCGTCCCGGCGGTTTCGAGTTCTGACGGATCGCTCCCGGGCCCCGTCCCGGGCCGTCACTTCGGAGGTGGACGTCCAGGTCGGCGCGTAGAATGATGCGGGTTGCGCACGTTCTGTCGGTGGGCTCGCCTACGGTCGCAGGCGACGGGGCCCGTCGGCCCACGCCCGTCCTAGCGACGACGCCGAACGAAAGTGACGACCGACCATGTCGAACAGCACGATCGAATCAGACCGGGACTTCCAGGAGCTCGCCGACCCGTACCGGCGCGAGCTGCTGGCGCACTGCTATCGGATGCTCGGCTCCATGCACGACGCCGAAGACCTCGTCCAGGAGACCTACCTGCGGGCGTGGCGCTCCTACGAGAACTTCGAGGGACGCTCCTCGCTGCGGACGTGGCTCTACCGGATCGCCACGAACGTGTGCCTGACGGCGATCGACCAGCGTGGCAACAGGCCGATGCCGTCCGGGCTCGGGGCGCCGAGCGACGAGCCGGAGCGGCCCGTGGTCGCCTCCCCGGAGGTGCCGTGGCTGGAGCCGGTGCCCGACACCGTCCTCGGCGCGGACGCCGCCGACCCCGCCACGATCGTCGCCGCCCGGGAGAGCACCAGGCTGGCGTTCGTGGCGGCACTCCAGCACCTGCCCGCCAAGCAGCGGGTCGTGCTGATCCTGCGGGACGTTCTGAAGTGGCGGGCCGCCGAGGTCGCCGAGCTGCTCGACACCTCCACCGCCGCGGTCAACAGCGCGCTCCAGCGGGCGCGGGCGCAGCTGGAGGAGAACCAGCCCCTGCGCGACGAGCTCGTCGAGCCGACCGACCCGGGGCAGCGTGAGTTTCTCGAACGCTACGCCAAGGCGTTCGAGGACGCCGACATCGCGGGCCTCATCGAGCTGTTCAAGAAGGACATCGTCTGGGAGATGCCGCCGCATCTCGACTGGTTCGTCGGCGCCGAGAACGTCATCCGGCTCATCCGCACGCAGTGCGCGCCCACGCCGGGCGACATCCGGATGGTCCCGGCCGCGGCGAACGGGCAGCCGGCGTTCGGGCTCTACATGCGGGGCGACGACGGCGTGCACCGCGCCTACCAGCTCCAGGTGATCAGCGTCACCGCCGAGGGCGTCGCGCACGTCTCGGCGTTCTTCGACACGGCCCTGTTCCCCCGGTTCGGGCTGGCCCAGGAGCTCTGACCACCTCCCCCTTCCTTTCCACTGAACGGAAACCCCCGTCCGGCACATGGGACGACGGCTGCCAGGGTGGAGACGAGCGGCACCGGCACGACGGCCGGGGCCGCCCGCCGAGCGGGAATGGGAGGCACATGGACGGTAGGCACACGGACGGTAGGCACACGAACGGGGACGCGGCGTCGCCGCACCCTCCGTACCTGTACCCGGGCTACAAGAGCACCGTGCTCCGCGCCCCGGCACGGGAACTGGTCATGCCCATGCTCGGCCCGGACAGCGTCGAGCTGGCCGCGCCGGTCTTCGGCCACCAGGAACTCGGGCGGCGGGACTTCGACCTCACCGTCCAGCACGCCGGCGAGCCGCTCGGCGAGCGGATCGTCGTGACCGGCCGCGTGCTCGACGGCGCCGGCCGCCCGGTGCGGGGCGCGCTGGTCGAGGTGTGGCAGGCGAACGCGTCGGGCCGGTACGACCACCTCGGCGACGTCCACCCCGCGCCGCTCGACCCGAACTTCACCGGCGCCGGACGGTGCCTCACCGACGCCGACGGCCGCTACCGCTTCATCACGATCAAGCCGGGCGCCTACCCGTGGGGCAACCACCACAACGCGTGGCGTCCCGCGCACATCCACTACTCGGTGTTCGGGACGGCGTTCACGCAGCGTCTCGTCACCCAGATGTACTTCCCGGGCGACCCGCTGTTCGCCTACGACCCGATCTTCCAGTCGATCCCCGACCAGCCCGCCCGCGACAGGCTGATCGCCCGGTTCGACATGGACACCACCGAACCGGAGTGGGCCCTCGGCTACCAGTGGGACATCGTCCTCGGCGACACCCCGATGGAGGACTCATGACGACGCCTTCGCAGACCGTGGGGCCGTTCTTCGGGTACGCGCTGCCGTACGGGGCCGGTCCGGAGGTCGTGCCGGGGTGGCGGCCGGACGCGATCGTCGTCCGCGGCCGGGTCCTGGACGGGGCGGGCGAGCCGGTGCCGGACGCGCTGCTGGAGATCTGGCAGGCCGACGAGACCGGCGAGATCCCGCGCGGGCCGGGCGGCCT
>JBOHBY010000137.1:0-2890 GCA_050698635.1 Spirillospora sp. | reverse complement strand
GCGCGGCACCGTCCGGTCGCGGTCACGCCGGTTGACGACCCGCTGCGGGACGGCACGGTCACGACCGTGGAGTCCGACGGGTTCGAGCAGAGCGGGAAGGTGCTGCGCAAGGCGGCGGTCAGCGTCGGGAGGCTGCCGGACGCCGGGCGCGACACGTCCGAAACGCGCGACACGCCCGAAACGAAGGCGAAGTCCGAAACCAAGGCGGAGAACGGGTCGAACGGGGCCGGGCTCCCCGTCAAGGCCGGATCAAGTCGCCGCCACAGCGCCGGAAACGGCGAGACGATGACACCGGACACGCGGGTGAAACCCGACACGCGCACCGATGGGTGAGAGGGACATGGCTGTCTACGGGATCGACCTGGGAACCACGTACTCCTGCATTGCCTCCATCGACGACGTGGGACGGCCGGCTGTCCTGCGGAACCTGGAGGGCACGGACACCACCCCGTCCGTCGTCTACTTCGAGAGCGGCGAGAACGTCGTCGTCGGCGCCACCGCGAAGGACACCGCGGTCCTGGAGCCCGACAACGTCGTCAGCCTCGTCAAGCGGGACATGGGACGGGACGTCACCCGCCCCATCCACGGGATCGACTTCACGCCCGAGGAGCTGTCGGCGTTCATCCTGCTGAAGCTGGCGACGGACGCGCGCACCACGACGGGCGAGGAGACCCGCGACGTCGTCATCACCGTCCCGGCGTACTTCGGCGTGGCCGAGCGCGACGCGACCCGCAAGGCGGGCCGGATCGCCGGGCTGAACGTCATCGACATCGTGTCCGAGCCGATCGCCGCCGCGATCACCTACGGCGTCCTCAACCCCGAGCAGGACCGCACGATCCTCGTGTACGACCTCGGCGGCGGGACGTTCGACACCACCGTCATCACGCTGCGCGGCGGGCACATCGAGGTGGTGTGCACCGACGGCGACCACGAGCTCGGCGGCGCCGACTGGGACGCGCGGCTCGTCGAGCACCTCGCCGAACGCTTCCGCGCCGAGCACCCGGACGCGGGCGACCCGCTGGACGACAAGCAGACCGAGCAGCAGCTCCGCCGCGACGCCGAGGACGCCAAGAAGTCCCTCACCACCCGGACGGCGCACACCGTCCGCGTGATGCACGGCGGACGGGTCGCGTCGGTCGAGGTGACGCGGGAGAAGCTGGAGGAGCTGACCAAGGACCTCCTCGACCGCACCGTCGAGATCACCGGCCGGACGCTGTCGACCGCCGCCGAGAAGGGCGTCGACGACTACGACGACCTCGTCCTCGTCGGCGGGTCGACGAAGATGCCGGTCGTCGCGGCGCGGCTGGAGACCGAGCTGGGCCTGCCGCCCCGCCTCCAGGACCCCGACCTCGCGGTCGCCAAGGGCGCCGCGCTGTACGCGTTCGAGGAGACCTACCGGCGGCTCGTCCGGGAGGGCGCGGCCGAGCGCGCGGAGGAGATGGCGAGCCGCGCGGGCCTGTCCGCGGAGCAGCAGAAGCAGATCGCCGGGCGGCAGATCAAGACGGTCGCCTCGCACGCGTTCGGGATCGTGGTCGTCGACCGCGACACCGGCGCGGAGAGCGTCGCGCACCTCGTGCACGCCAACGACGAGCTGCCCGCCGCGCAGACCGAGGACTTCTTCACCGTGTACGACGACCAGGCGTCCGCCGACATCCGGGTGATGGAGCAGGCCGGGGTCGTCGAGTCCGGCGACCTGATCGACAACTCCGAGATCGCGACCGGGGAGATCCGCGTCCCGCCGGGCAAGAAGGCGGGCTGGCCGATCGGCGTGACGTTCGCGCTGGACGCGTCCGGGCTGCTGAACGTCACGGCCGTGGAGAAGGAGACCGGGGAGCGGCTGGAGCTGAAGGTGGACGTCGGCGGTATGTCCGAGGAGGAGGTCGAGCGCTCCCGGAAGGCCCTCTCCCGGGTCCAGGTGAGCTGAGCCGGGAGGCGCCCGTGGCGTTCGACGACGACTACCGGCGGGAGGTGCTGGAGCCCGCGCGCGCGGCGGGCGACCAGCCCCCCGAGGACCTGCGCGCCCGCTACGCACTCCCCGACACTCTGACGGGACCGTCCTCCAGCCCCCACCCACCACCATTCAACGGACGAGCTCCGCTCGACGGGCAGCTGGTCGCGGCGCGGGTCAAGGAGGTCAGGCAGTGCTGGCGGCGGGCGCGCGGGCAGCTGAAATACCGCAAGCTGATCGACCGGCTGGAGGCCGAGCACCGCGAGCTGGCGCCGCTGTTCGCCGCCGCCGAGCGCGGTGACCTGCGCCCGCTGGACGAGCGGCTGCGCGGCGGGCGCGAGCGCACCGAGCGGCGCCGCACCGACGCCCGCGCCCGGCTCGCCGACGCGGCCGGGACGCTGCGGATGGTGACGCCCGCCGAGGTGGAGGGCATCGCCCGCACGGGCGGCGTGACCCGCGCCGAGCTGGAGCGGGTCGCCGCCGAGGACGGCATCGAGATCCGCGAACCCGACGCGCTTCCGGCGGCCGCGTCCTACCCGGCGTACCGGAAGGTGCAGGAGTCGCTGGACGTCCTCGGAAACCGGCACCTCGCCGACTTCGTGTTCGGCGCGCGGCTCACCGGCCGCATCCGGCTGCTGGACGGCTTCGCCACCCCCGGCGGTAACCTGCGGCTCGACCAGGACGCCGTCGCGGCGGCGTCCGCCGAGTGGGCGCGCCGCAGCCGTGACACCAGCACCACGCACGCCGACACGATCCTCGCGGCGCTCCGGTCGGACGCGCCGCTCCCCGACCTGGTGCTGTTCGACGTCGTCGACCGGCTCCGCGAGCGGCTTCGGCAGCGGGCGTCCGAGCAGGCCCTGCTGCGGCATGCGACCGACGACCTCGGCATCGACCGGCGCGACGCCCGCCGGATGGTGTTCGCCGTCGTCCGCGAGACGGGTC
>JBOHBY010000136.1:0-1757 GCA_050698635.1 Spirillospora sp. | reverse complement strand
ACCGACACCTTCGCCCCCGCCGGTGCCCCGGGCCAAGCCGCCGCCCCCGCGGCCGCGGAGCCCGAGCCGGAGAACCAGCCCTTCGAGCGGGACGGCCGCTGGTGGTTCCGCAGGGGTGAGGAACTGCTCGTGTACGACGAGCAGACGGGGCAGTGGATGCCCGCGCCCCAGCCCGTCCCGGGGGGCCAGTATTACGCGGGCGCAGGTGCATCCGCGGGGCCGCAGACTAGCGCGGCCCCCGCCGAGGAGGCGCAGTCCTCCGCCGGGGGCTTCTGGAAGTGCCCGTCCTGCGGAGCGGTCAACGGCTCGACCGCCACCTCGTGCCGCATGTGCTTCGCGGCGCGCCCCTGACCCTCACTTCCGTTCGAGGCGAGGAGGATCCGGCCGGGCCAGGTGCCGCAGGTGGCCGCCCCCCGGCAGCCTGGGGTCTCGCCCCAGCGCGGTTCCGACCAGCAGGACCGCCCAGACGAGGATCCCCGCCCCGAACACCGCCTGCGAGGCCCCCGGGGTGATCGCCGCTCCCGCGTAGAGGGCGAGCGGCCACGCCGCCCCGAACGCCACCGACTGGAGGCCGTGGAAGCGGGTTCGCTCGCGCGCGCCTCGGAGGTAGGCGAGCAGGCCGGACAGCGGGGGCAGGAGATAGGCGAGAGCGGCCACGGCGCCCAGAGGTTAGTGCCTCCGTGACTCCGCCCGCCCGGCTCCGGGTCGTCGAGGTCGCCGACGATCACCACCGGGGGACGTATGGCTGGCGGATCGCGGCTGGCGGATCGCCGCCGGTGCATCCCCCGCCCGGCGGCGCTTCCGCCTACCTCGGCCCGCAAACGGCCGGTGTCGCTAGCACCCCCGCACCGAGTCGCGACCGGCTCCCGGACGACACCGGTCGTCGCCGCGCCCCCCGAACAGCGTGTCGCCGCCGCCACCTCCGAAGAGCCGGTCATCCCCGCGGCCGCTTCTAAGAGTGTCTTGGGCTCGCCCGCCGCGAAGCAGATCGGGGCCGCCCCGCCCCCGGAAGAAGTCGTTGCCACGCCCTCCGACGAGAACGTCGGTTTGCGCGGCGCCCGCGAAGCGATCGTTGCCGGGTCCGCCGCGCAGAGTGGCGCGGGCACCGTTGTTCACCAGGACATCGTCGCCGAGGCCGCCTCTGACAGTGCTGGTGGGGACGAAGCGCCCCTTGGCGCAATCGACGACCACGCGGTCGTTGCCCCCACCGGCGGTGACGACGTTGCCGCATCCATCCATAGTGAGATCACCGTCGCCGCGCGAGTCTCGGATCATGTTGTTATCTCCCACGACGTTGAGGGAGCCCGAGAAGGCCGGCCCCAGAGTGATCGTGTTGTCGTTGCCGCGGATCATGACGAAGCCGGCTCCCTCCTCGATGCGAAGGTTCTCCCCCTCCGCATCGAGGACGCCGTCGCCGGCCGGCACGCACTGGGCCGTGGGGTCGTCCGGACACACCTCCGACTGCGAGATCGGGTTCGTCCTCCACAGCTCGCGCCCGTTGGTCCCGTCGTCGGCTTCGAAGAAGACGGTGGTGCCCATGCGAGTGAACCCGCCCGCGAACGACGAGCCGCCCGGGTTGATGTCCTCGACCATCACCGTGCCGGCCTCGGTCCCGTCGCTCTTCCACGGCTCGGTGCCGTGGGTGCCGTCGTCGGCACTGAAGTAGAACGCGCCGTGGAACGGCGTGATCCCCCAGGGACCCGAGCCCGCGCGCAGCGTGGGGTTGATGTCCTTCACGCGGTAGGTGCCGCTCGGCG
>JBOHBY010000135.1:0-15951 GCA_050698635.1 Spirillospora sp. | reverse complement strand
GGCCTCGACGCCCTCGCCGACGCGGACACCGTCGTGATCCCCGCGTGCGCGAACGTCCTGGACGATCAGCCACCCGACCTGGTCGAGGCCGTCCGCGCCGCGCACGAGAACGGCGCCCGGATCGTGTCGCTGTGCACGGGCGCGTTCGTCCTCGCCGCCGCCGGGCTCCTCGACGGCCGCCCGGCCACCACCCACTGGATGCACGCCGACCAGCTCGCCGACCGGTATCCAAAGGTGCGGGTGGACGCGTCCGTCCTCTACATCGACGACGGCGACATCCTGACCAGCGCCGGTACGGCCGCCGGGCTCGACCTGTGCCTGCACGTCGTCCGCGCCGACCACGGCGCCGCCGTAGCGAGCGCCCTCGCCAAACGCCTCGTCATGCCCGCGCACCGTCCCGGCGGCCAGGCCCAGTACATCGACGCGAACGCCGCCGCTCCCGTCCACAACGCGGACGAACTCGGCCCGCTCCTCGACTGGGCCCGCCGCCGCCTCCACGAACCCCTGACCGTCACCACGCTCGCCCGCCACGCCAACGTCACCACCCGCACGCTGATCCGCCGCTTCCACGCCGCGACGGGCACGACGCCTATGGCCTGGCTGCGCGGCATCCGGATCGACCACGCCCGCGAGCTGCTGGAGACGACGTCCCTCCCCGTCGACCAGATCGCCGAACGGTCCGGCCTCGGCAGCCCGGCGAACCTCCGCCACCACTTCACCCGCGTCGTCGGCGTCCCCCCGACCACCTACCGCCGCACATTCTCAGGTGCCCCCCGCTAGCTGTTTCCCTACTGTTATGCATATGCCGCTTTGAGGTTGATTCCGGGCAAGGTACGGAGCCTTTGATGATCGCGCTGTTCCATCGTGCCTGATCAGAGAGGTTCTCCATGCGCCCCGAACCCGTCCCGGCCCTCGCAGTGGCCGTGACCATGCTGGCCGTGAGCGCGCCCGTCGCGGCGATCGCCCAGCCCGCACCGAATACCGAGGCGGTGCACGCCGTGTCCGGGTCCTTCTTCGGTGGCAGGCTTCCGCTGAGCGCCCGGCCGGTGACCACCACGGTGGCGCGCGGAGTGACGCTGACCACGATGTCGCTCGGGGCCAAGGACTCCGACGACTTCTGGACCGTCCATGTGTACCTGCCCGCCACGATCGACGGTCCGCTGAACAAGGCCGGTACGGCGCTCGGGTCGGAGGAGATCGCGAGCCGGGTGGCGGGCGCGGTTCGTGACAAGGGGTTCGAGCCGCGGATCGAGCGGGTCTCGACGCCCGCGTTCTCCGACCGTCCGGCCGGGACGCTCGGGTGGACGGTCCGGGTCGGCCGGTACGCCACGTCCGCCGAGGCGTCGGCCGCGCTCACCGCGATCAAGACCGCCGGGTTCGCGGGCGGGACGCGCTACACCGCCCAGGACGGCACCGACCCCCGCGCGCCCCAGATGGTCCACATGATCCGCGTGGACTTCGGCACGTTCCGCGGCACGGTCGGCACCGAGTTCGGCCCGTCCCTGAACGGCACCGAGAAGCTGACCGACCTCGCCGCCGCGACGGGCGCGGTGGCGGGGATCAACGCGCAGTGGTTCTACAACAGCGCGCCCGGCGGCCTCTACGTCAAGGACGGCAAGCTGATCGGCGGCGCCACCCAGGGCCGCGGCGCCATCAAGATCACCAGAGGTGGACGCGCCGTGGACGTGGACGCCTACACCGCCCACGTGACACTGCGCACGGGCCGGACCACCGTCGAGCTCGACGGCGTCAACCGGGTCCCGGGCGAGATCTGGAACTGCGGCGGCATCGGCGGAGACCAGCCGACCGAGAAGGCGCAGCACGACCTGAAGTGCACCGACGACAGCGAGCTGGTGGCGTTCACGCCCGAGTGGGGCGTCCCGCCCAAGGGCGCTGGCGCCGAGGCCGTCCTGGACGCGCGCGGCCGGGTGACGGCGGTCAACACCTCGCGCGGCGCGGCCGTCCCCACCGGCGGGAAGACCGTCCAGGCCACCGGCCAGAGCGCCGCCTGGCTGCTCGACCACGTCGAGGTGGGCGACCGGCTGCGCGTGAGCGAACGCGTCGAGGACAGCCGCGGCCGCCGCGTCGCCCTCACGTCCGGTACCACGATCCTCCAGGTCGGCCCCACCCTGGTCAGGGACGGACGGGTCTCGGTGAACGCGCAGGCCGACGGCCTGATCAGGGAGGGCGGCGACCAGACGTTCACCTACAACTGGACGGTCCGCGCGAACCCCCGCTCGATGATCGGCATGGACCGGAAGGGACGCCTCATGCTCGTCGTGGTCGACGGCCGCCAGGACGGCTACAGCGAAGGGCTCGGAATCGCGCAGACCGGCGAGCTCATGAAGCTGCTCGGCGCCAAGGAGGCGATGAACCTCGACGGCGGCGGCTCCAGCGTCCTGGTCACCGAGCCCGGCGGCATCGTGAACCGCCCGTCCGACGCGACGGGCCAGCGCTCGCTGGGCAACGTCATCCTCGTCCGCCCCTGACCGCCGTACTCGATCGTGTCCGGAAGGAGGTGCTGGAACACCCAGTCGGGGAAGTCGGCACGCGACTCCGCCAGCGCCTCCAGCACCTCCGCCCTGTTTTGTACCTTGCTCACAGCCGGACCTACCTGTCCCGGTACAACGACCTCGTGCACCTTCTCAACGCGTTCGCGCATGTGGGTGACTGGGGCGAGGCCGAGCCGGTGCTGACGGAGGTGGCGGGCACGGCGGGCGACGTGGGCTCGACGCGTACGACGAACCTGCTGGCCAGGGTCGCCGACCGGATCGTGCGTGCGGGTGCTCTCTCCACGGTCACCGGCTTGGCCGGGGACGTTCGCCACCGCGTGCGGCAGGCCGGGGCCCGCTGAGCAGGCCCCCGGTCGCGGTGGGTCAGTTTGGTGTCGATGCGGACGGGCGCTGGAGGAGGACGAGTTGCTCGCCCGCGGTGCCGTTGATCACGCCGACGCACTGCCAGCCCTGCGCTCCCATCTCGTTCAGCCGCTGGAGCAGCGGCCGGGAGTCGACGCCGTACGCCCCCGACTTGGCAACGAAGCTGGTGAACTCCCACTGGGGCCGTGAATCGCCGTTCACATTCGTCATCCCCGCGACGATAGCGACCCTTGGTTCTGGTCAGGTGTTTCTGGGTCTGGGCGCGGACCCAGCGCGGGAAGGCGTCTTCGGCGGCCTTGAGGAAGGGGGCGACCTCGACGCGGGCCGGTTCCGGGTCGTTCTTGCGGGGTCTTCTCGTCCCTGGTCATCCTCATGAACGCCGGAATCGTCTACAGCAACCTCACCGCGGTGAAGTCCGTCCAGGCCGCCTTCCGCCAAAGAGCAAGGACAACCTCGTCCTGCTGGCCACGGATCGGGTGTGGAGCGGCCTTCCGCTGCCCGACGTGGAAGCGGTCGGATGGCGCGCCGCGGCCGCCGCCATGGCGACTGACCTGTACGGGATGTTCACCCGGCATCCCTGGCTGGTGCAGGTCTTCGCGGCGCACATCGCGTACGGGGAGGGGAAGGCCCGGCACGACGACCACCACCTCGCCGTCTACGAGGCGGCGGGCTTCAGCGGCGCGCAGGCTGACCAGGCCGCCGCCGCCGTGTTCACCTATGCGCTGGGCAACGCGGCCGGGGCCGCAGCGGCGGTGTCACACGCCAGGCGGATCGCACGGGACGGCGCGGGCGCCGAGGAGCAGCTGAACGATGCCATGAACAAGGCCCGGGAGATCGCCATGGGCTATCCGCACCTTCGTGCCCGGCTGGAGACCCCTGCGGCCGACTACGCCGCCGCCCCGGACAGCACGTTCGAGTTCGGGCTCCAGGCCCTGCTCGACGGCCTGGAGCGCCAACTCCCCGAACGACGCCGGCCCGGTCAGGAGACGCGGTAGCGGATGTGGGTCGCCTTCGGTGTGTCGATCACTCGGACGATCTCCAGCTCGATCTCCTCCGGCAGCGTGTCGAACAACCGGCGGCCACGGCCCAGCAGCACTGGGATCTGGTGGATCTGCACCTCGTCCAGTACTCCCTCCGCCAGGGCCTGCCGGCCCGTGTATCCGCCGATCACGTGCACGATCCGGTCTCCGGCGACGGCCTTGGCCTGCTTCATCGCGCTCGCGATCCCGTCGGACACGTAGGTCACCAGCGGGTAGCCCCAGCGGGCGGCCGGGCCGGGCGGGCGGTGGCTGGGCACGAAGATCGGCAGGCCGTTGTGGTCGCCGCCCCAGTGGTCCATCAGTTCGGCCGTGCGGCGTCCGGCCACGACGGCGCCGCCCGCCTTCAGCTCGTCCATCAGCTCCGCGGTGGGCCCGGACAGTTCGGCGAACTCCCCGCCGGGGGCGAACCAGTTGTGCAGCCGGTGGCCGTCGGGGCCGCCTAGGTAGTCGTCGGGGTCGGCGATGTAGCCGTCCAGGGACACCGACATGTCGAGCACCGATGTGGCCATGATCCGCTCCGTTCGTGAGGAATAAAACTGTGTCCTAGAGACACTGCTTATCTTAGATACAGTTATTTCGGGATCGCAAGGAAAGGCGGACGATGGCAGCCAACGAGGACCCGAAGGCGCTGGCCGAACTGCTGTGGGGCCTGCGCAAACCGGGTGGCAGGGGCCCGCGGCCCGCCTTCGACGTCGCCCAGCTCGCGGGCGCCGCCGTGAAGATCGCCGATACGGAGGGGCTGGACGCGGTCTCCATGCAGCGGGTCGCCGCTGACCTGGGCCTGACCAAGATGGCCCTGTACCGCTATGTCAACGGCAAGACCGAGCTGGTCGCCCTCATGATCGAGGCGGCGGTCGGTGCGCCGCCCGTCCTGGACGGGGCATCCGGCTGGCGGGCCAAGCTGGAGGAGTACGCCGCCCGGCTGTCGGACGTCTGGCGGCACCACCCCTGGCTGCCGTCGATCACCGTCGGCGACCGGGTGATGGGCCCGAGGGAGACCGGATGGCCGGAGGCCGCCCTCGCCGCCCTGGCCGACACCCCGCTGACCGAACGCGAGCGCCTCGACGCGGTCGTGCTGGTGTCCAGCCACATCCGCGCCACCCACGCGGCCGCCACGCCCGGCACCCAGACCTGGACGGGTGGCACCGCCGCACCGATCATGCGCGACCTGCTGCTCAGCAACGCCGACCGTTTCCCGCTGCTCGCCGCGACCGAGGCCACCTCCTCGGCCACGACGAGCCGGGAGTTCGGACTGCACGCCATTCTCGACGGCCTCGAACACACCATCGTCCAGCGCACCCGGCGATAGCGGTGCCGGTCGTCAGTGGTGGCGGAGGGCCCGGACGATCGCGGTCTCGACCGGGGACGAGGCCGGGTCCAGGCGAAGAGGGCGGGACGGGCTGAGCTTCGGCTGCGCCAGGAAGCGCGGGGACGTCCCCCGGTGGGGCTGCCCCGCGTGGACGAGGAACGGGTGGCACAGGTAGACGTCGCCCGCTTGGCCCGTCGCCAGGGCGATCGGGAGGTGGGCGGTGGCGGCGTCGGCGCGGCGGGCCAGTTCGCGGGCGTCCAGGCCGTCGTCGCCCTCGGGTTCGAGGACGCGGGCCACGTGCCGGTGGGAGCCGACACGGAGGCGGGTGGCGGCGTCGTAGGGGCCGACGTCGGAGAGCAGGAAGAACATCAGGAGCGCGCGGTCGCGGGACGCGACGTTCGCGCGCCAGGTCAGGTAGTCGTCCGGGGACGAGCCGGGGCCGGGGAAGCTGACGTCGACGTGCCATCCGTCGACGACGGCCGGTTGGTCGGCGGGGAAGCGGATCACGAAGCCGCCGAGACTGGTGCGCGGTGTCCAGCGGCCCTCGCCGACGAGGGCGTCGAACGCGGCGTGCAGGCGCGGGGTGTTGGCGGCGGCCTGGAAGGGCGGCTGGGTGTAGTCGGGGCGGGTGGCGATCGGGCTCGGCCAGGTGGACGGGTCGCCGGGGTCGGCGCCGAAGTCGGCACCGAGGTCGCGCCAGATGATCTCGCGGCAGTCGTCCGCGAGCTGGCGGGGGAACGCTTCCCTGAGATGGACGAAGCCGTCCTCGACGAAGGAGTCGACGTGCATGACCCCACGATGACGGTCGTGGTGACGGCGCCGCCAGCCATTAACGGCCGGGCGTCAGGCGGACGTCCTGCCGTCCGAAACAGGGGCGCCGGTGGGGTGTGGGACTTGTCACAGTGATCGACTGCTGTCCCAGTAGGGGCGGTGAAGACCGGCTTTGTTCCGTGATTACCACTGTTGCCGGGTATGACGTTTCATGCTCATCTATTTAGGGCGATGTCCGGTTGCGGGCTCGCCCCCGGCCGATTCCACCCGCCACCAGCGGAGGTTCGATGCGGAAGGAGACGCTGGAGAGTTTCGTCCTCGGGGACGTTCTCCGGTCACAGGCGCAGATCCACCGACGGCAGACGTTTCTCAAGTTCCGGGACGGCGAGATCACCTACGGCGAGGTTGACGCGACCGCCGACCGGATGGCCCGCGCGCTCGCCGGGGCCGGGATCGGGCGCGGCGACCATGTCGGGCTGATGCTGCCCAACTGCGCCGACTTCGTCCACCTGATCTTCGCGCTGGCGCGGCTCGGCGCGGTGGCCGTGCCGATCAACATCGCCTACCGGGGGGAGCTGCTGCGGCACGTGCTCGACAGCTCCGACTCCAACTGGCTGATCATCGACGGGCCGTACGCGGAGCGGATCACCGACATCGCGGGCCGGCTGCCGAAGCTCGGCAAGGTGATCGTGCGGGACGCCGCCGCCAACGGGGTGCTGCTCGAACACCTGGGCAAACCCGCGCGCGACCTCGCGAGCCTGCCGCACGACGAACACGGCGGCGGCGGCAACGGGCGCGTCGATGTCCCGGTCGGGTTCGGGGACATGCAGGCGATCATGTACACGTCCGGGACGACGGGGCCGTCCAAGGGCGCGATGGTGCCGCACGCGCTGGCCCTGACCTGCGCCTACGACTCGCTCGACTTCCTCGACCGGTGGGGCAAGACGATCTACTGCCCGCTGCCGCTGTTCCACGCGGCGGCGCTGTGGGACGGGATGCTGTCCGCGCTGCTCGGTGGCGGGTCCATCGCGATCGTGGAGCGGTTCAGCGCGTCCAGATTCTGGGACGACGTGCGCCGCTTCGACGCGCAGGTCTGCATGAGCGTGTTCTCGATGATCCCGATCCTGCTGAACCGTCCGCCGACGTCCAGGGACAAGGACCACCGGCTGGAGACGTTCTACATGGGCAAGTCGAACCTGGACGAGCCGATGCGGGAGCGGTTCGGCGTCCGGTCGGTGGAGACCTACACGAGCACCGAGGCCGGAATCGCGACGGGCAGCCCGTACGGGGAGTGGCGCGTCGGGTCGTGCGGGCAGGCCCACGACGAACGCTTCCAGGTCGCGGTCGTCGACGAACACGACCGGGAGCTCGGCCCCGGTGAGCCGGGTGAACTGGTGCTACGGCCCAAGCAGCCGTTCGTCCTCACGACCGGTTACTACGGGAACTGGGAGGCGACGACGCATTGCTTCCGGAACATGTGGTTCCACACCGGAGATCGGGTATGGCGCGATGACGACGGGTACTTCTTCTTCCTCGACCGGATGAAGGACGCCATCCGCCGGCGCGGTGAGAACATCTCCGCCTTCGACCTGGAGACGGAGATCAACCAGCATCCGGCGGTACTGGAGTGCGCCGCGATCGGCGTGCCCTCGGAACTGGAGGACGAGGACATCAAGGTGTCGATCGTGGTGCAACCGGACACCGGCATGGATCCGGCCGAGCTGATCGCCTACTGCGAGGAGCGGCTGCCGCGTTCGATGGTGCCGCGCTACGTCGAGTTCGTGGAGGCGCTGCCGCGCACCCCGACCGACAAGGTCGCCAAGTACAAGCTCCGCGCGCAGGGCGAGCACGGCGTCACCGACACGACCTGGGACAGGGAGCGGGAGGCGGACGGACGGTGAACTGGGACGACACGCCGGAGGAGGCCGCGTTCCGCGAGGAGGTGCGGGCGTTCGTCCGGGAGCGGTTTCCCGAGTCGTACCGTCCGGCGGGGGACGAGGAGCAGAGCCTGGAGCCGGAGGACGTCGCGGGCTACAACTGGCCCGTCGACCGCGTCGCCGACGACCCGGGCCGCCGCGACGGCGCCCGCGCCTGGGCCGACGCCCTCGCGGAACGCGGCTGGATCGCGCCGCACTGGCCCGCCGAGTACGGCGGTGCCGGGCTGTCGGCGCTGGAGGAGTTCATCCTGCACGAGGAGATGATGCGGGCGCGGGTGCCGACCGTGAACGGCATCGGCGCGTTCCTCCTCGGCCCGACGCTCCTGGTGCACGGCACGGACGAGCAGAAGGCCGTCCATCTCCCGCCCATCGCGAAGGGCGAGGCGACCTGGGCGCAGGGCTTCTCCGAACCGGGCTCGGGCTCCGACCTCGCCTCGCTGCGCACCCGAGCCGTCCGGGACGGCGACGTCTACGTAGTCGACGGCCAAAAGGTATGGACATCCCTGGGCCAGTACGCCGACTGGCTGTTCGTTCTCGTCCGCACCGACCCCGACGCCGAACGCCCGCATCGCGGCATCACGTTCCTCCTCATCGAGGCCGACGCGCCGGGCGTGACGATCCGTCCCATCACCGACATCCGGGGCGCGGCGCCGTTCTGCGAGATCTTCTTCGAGGCCGTGCGGGTGCCGGTCGCGAACCGGGTCGGGGAGGAGAACCGCGGCTGGTACGTGGCGATGTCCGCGCTCGGCTTCGAGCGGGCCGGGATCGGCGCGACCATCAAGTACGAGCAGGCCCTCGCCGAGCTGGTCACCTACCTGCGCTCCCCGGACGGACGCCGATTCGCCCGCCGCGGCCCCGCCCTGCGCCAGGAGATAGCGCGCCGCCAGACGGAGATCCGCGTCCTCTACAACCTGGCCCGCTACACCGTGTCGCGGCAGGCCGCGGGCGACGAACCCGACTTCGAGGCGTCCATCAACCAGCTCTTCGGCGCCGAGTTGCACCAGCGCCTCGCCCGGACGGGCGCGCGCGCGTTCGGAAGGTCCGCCGCGCTCTGGGAGCGCGAAGGCGCCCCGATGAACGCCACCTTCACCCACATGCGACGAGACTCGGTCGCGTCCACCTTCCTGGGCGGCACGACCGAGATCCAGCGGAACGTCATCGCCATCCGGGGCCTGAACCTGCCCCGCGGCTGACCATCAGGAGGAGCGAGCACGCATGCCCGACGAGAACGCCTACGAGACCGTCGATCTGCGGATCGAAGAACGAGTCGCCTGGCTGACGCTGAACCGGCCGGACAAGCTCAACGCGCTGACGCCGACGACGATGGCGGAGCTGCGCGACATCTTCACCCGCGTGGACGACGACGAGGACGTCTGCGTGGTGGTGCTGCGCGGCGCCGGCGAGCGCGCGTTCTGCGCCGGGATGGACCTGGCCTGGTCGGAGAAGCTGACCCCGCGCGAACGGATCGAGCAGGGGCGGCTCGGCGAGAAGACGTTCGCGATGATGGAGCGGACGTCCGTCCCCGTGATCGCGGCCGTGCACGGCTACGCGGTCGGCGGCGGGCTCGAACTGGCGCTGGCGGCCGACTTCATCGTCGCGTCCGACAACGCGAAGGTCGGCCTGGTCGAGATCACGCTGTCGGCGCGCCCGCCGTACCGGCCGAAGATGACCGAGGACGGCGACCCCGACCAGCCCGAGTTCGGCGGGTCCGCGCCCGGCTGGGGCGGCGTGAAACGGCTGCCGGAGCGCATCGGCAAGGCCCGCGCGAAGGAACTGCTCTTCACCGGCGCCCGCATCGACGCCGCCCGCGCCCTCCAGCTCGGCCTGGTCAACGACGTGTACCCGGCGGACGAGTTCGACAAGCGGGTCGGTGAGCTGGCCGAGCGGATCGCCGCGATGAACCGCTACAACCTGCGTCTCGTCAAGGAACTCGTCACCTACGGCTACGACTGGATCGAGCCGCACCCGAGCTAGGAGGACCCGTGCGGATCTACCGCATCGATCATGTCGCGCAGGTGACCGGCGACCTCGACGCGCAGGTCGGCCTGCTGGAGGGGCTGTTCGGGTTCCGGCGCGTCCGGAGCTGGGACAACCCGGCCGAAGGCGTCCGCGGCGCCCGGCTGGAGATCCCCGGCAGCCGCGGCCAGGCGTGGGAGGTGGTCGCGCCCGCCGGAGAAGGCTCCGCGCTCCAGACGTTCCTGGACGAGCACGGCGGACGTCCTGGCCTGCACCACGTCGGCGCCGAGGTCCCCGACCTGGAGGCCGTCCGCGCCGAACTCGAAGGACGCGGCATCAAGCCGTCCGACGGTGGAGGCTGGCTGGAGGCGTCGCTGAGCCCGCCCGAACACGGCCCAGGCGTCCTGTTCCGCTTCCGCGGCCCCGGCAGCCTGGACATGTGCGGCGACTCGTCCGCGTCCGCCGCCGAGTCACCAACGCCATCCGGGCCGTCCCTCGGCGTCGTGGCGCTCGACCACATCTGCCAGGCGTTCCCCGACCGCGACGAACTCGCCCGCTGGTACCACGACCTGGCCGGATTCGTGCAGGTGTGGCGGACGCCGGACGACGAGCACCCCGACATGGCCGACCTCGTCCTGAACATCCCCGGCTCGGCGATCTGCTGGGAAGTCATCATGCCGCGCGGCGAGGACTCGTTCATCGAACGGTTCTGGGACCGCAACGGCGCCGCCGCCCACCACGTCACGTTCGAGGTCGACGACTGGGACGCCGCGATGGCCGCCTGCGACCACCACGACACGCCAACGTTCGGTGAGAACGAGGGCAGCACCGACGGCGCGGCGTGGAAGGACACGTTCATCCACCCGAAACACACCGGCGGCGTGCTCGTCCAGCTGTTCTGGGAGGAACGGCCTGGCGTGTGGGTCCGCTCCGACAAGATCCCGCCGTCATGAACCTGAGCCTCACCGAGGACCAGGAGCTGATCGCCTCCACCGCCCGCGAACTCCTGGAATCCCGCGCCGCGGCCGCCGGGGCGCGGGCGATGGACGGCGACCCGTCCGGATATTCCGCCGCGCTGTGGAAGGAGATGGTCGAGCTCGGCTGGCCGGGCCTCCCCTTCCCCGAGGAGCACGGCGGCGTCGGCGGCGACTTCCTCGACGTCTGCCTCCTCTTCGAGCAACTGGGCTACGCCCAGGTCCCGAGCCCGCTGCTGACCTCGGTAGCGTCCTGCGGCATGCCCATCGCCCGCCACGGGACACCTGACCAGCAAGAACGCTGGCTGACCGCCATCTCGGAAGGCCAGATCGCGACCGCCGCGCCCCTCCCCTGGGACCGTCCAGGGGAGGGCCCGGTCGCCATTTCCGACGGCGCCGACTTCGTCCTGAAAGGCACGGCCACGTTCGTCCCATACGCCGCGTCCGCCGAAACCCTCCTCATCGCGGCCCGCGTCAACAACGAACCCCGCGCCTTCTGGCTGGACGCCACCTCCGACGGCGTGACCATTCGCCCACTGGAAACAGTCGGCATGGACCGCCCCTGCCACATCGACCTCTCGGACGTCAGCGTCCCCGCCGAAAACACCCTCACCCCAGACGCAGCCAACGCGATTTCCCTTTTCGGCGCCGCAGCCACCTGCGCCGAAATGGTCGGCGCGGCGCAACGCGTCCTCGACATGACGGTCGGCTACGCCACAGAACGCGAACAGTTCGGCCGTCCCATCGGGTCGTTCCAGGCCGTCCAGCACCATTGCGCCGACATGGCCATCGACGTCCTAGGCTCCCGCTTCATCACTTACGAAGCGATCTGGCGCCTCGCAACCGACCGAGACGCCACACAAGAGGTATCCATGGCCAAAGCATGGGCAAGCGAGGCCTACGAACGAGTCTGCGCCCTAGGCCACCAGGTCCACGGCGCCATCGGCTTCACGCAGGAACACGACCTGCACTGGTTCTCCCAACACGCCATGTCCGCCTCCCTATCCTTCGGCGACGGCGACACCCACTACGAATCCCTCGCCACCAACCTCGACCTCCCCTGACCTACCTCTTGATCAAGCGTCTGGAGCACTTTTGCTGCCAATGTCAAATCGGGCGTACACGACAGGGCATGACCATGGAAAACGTCCAGTGGCGCAAGTGCAGTCAAAGTGACCACAGCGGCGGCGAATGCGTTGAGGTGGCGGACCTGGCGCCGGTGATCGGGGTGCGTGACTCCAAGGATCCGGCGCACGCACCCCGTCCTCACGCCCCCTAGCGAGCCCTCGGCGAAGCAAGGCCGGGGGGCTCCTTCCATGCGCGCCCGCATGGTTACGTGAGGCACTCTCGCGGGAGACCGACTCTGCTACGCCGCTGACGTGTGTCCGCCGCCGGACGATTCGTCGGGGCCGGGTGGGTGGTGGGGGGTGAAGACGAAGTTGGAGTCGCTGTCGTCCAGCTGGATGGTCAGGGAGGCGTCCAGAGCACGGGCGAGCCGGGTGAGCAGCGGCAGGGTGGGAACCGAGTCGCCGCCCTCGATATTGGAAATCTGCGGCTGAGTCATGCGGGCACGACGAGCCAGCTCGGCCTGGGAAATGCCGAGAGCGACGCGACGGTCATGGACGGCCTGGCCAAGCGCCAGGGCATGTCCGGCCTCGACGTAGGCGGGGGACTCTTCGACTGTTTCGCCCAGAAGTCTCTTGGTCCGGCGGGTCTTCCATTGTGAGTGGTTCACGGCGTCTCCTCCTTGTCCCGGTCGTAGGTGTGCTCAGCGGGATCGTGCTCGGCTTCGCACACTTTCTGCGCCTGCCGTGCGCGTTCGATTTCTGTCTCCTCGCGTGGCCGGGTCTTGCGGAACACGGTGAGCAGTACGATCCGTTGCCGCGGGGCGAGCCAGTAGGTGATGCGTACGGAGTCGCCGTCCAGGGTGAAGCGTAACTCGCGGACCTTGCCGCCGAGGTGGCGAGAGTACGGTTCACCGAGCGTGGTCGGCTGGGACGCGAGCATGTCCGCCGCCCGCTCGGCCTTGTCGTAGTGCCGTTGGGTGAGGAGCTCCAACCATTGCCGAACCTCCGGCTCGATCTCGATGCGCCACAGCATGCTCACGCTCCGATTATACAAATAGACATATGGTGGGCGCACAGAACGGCTCGGGGACAGTGTGTGACGTAGGCGGCCTACACCGCGATTTACGCGGGTGACCCAGGCCGGGATGCGTGAGGTGATCGGTCAGGAGGCGGTCGAGTGCCGGGCCCGTTGGGTTGACCTTCGTGTCGAGCTGCTTCAGCCACACCGGGAGCCTGGTCGGGTCGTCCTGGCCGTTGGCGGTGTAGCCCCAGCCGATCTCCCGGATCGCGGTTCCCGGTGCGGGGAGGCGGTACGACAGTTGCGGCCGCTGGTAGCGGAGGTCGCGGTCGATCTCGACGAGGGCGATGTCCTTGCCGAGTTCGCGGTTGTCGTCCCAGCGGTAGCCGGGCGGAACCACGGCGCGCTTGATCTTCACTACGCTGCCGCCCCAGGTCCGGCTGTTGCCGCCGATCCGCACGTGGTATCCCGAGAGGTCCTTGAACTTGTACGGGTCCGACCCCTCGCCCGCCTCGACCACGCAGTGCGCGGCGGTGAGCACCCAGTTCGCGGCGACCAGCGCGCCTCCGCAGCGGTGGCTGTCGGGGTCGCCGTCGCGCTCGCTCTGGAAGCTCGCCATGAACGGGTAGTGCCGGTCCGCGTCCACACCGCCGATGATCTTGGTGGTGGGGGTTCTTCGGCGTTCGCGGCACCGACTCCGGGCAGGGTGGTCATGGCGGCGGCGATCACGCCGCGGCGTCACTGGATGCCGGGGGGTTTGTGGCCGAAGGTCCAGCCTGACTTGAACTTTTCCTGGATGGCTGGGAATTGGTGTAGGAGGGTCTCTGCGGAGTTGGAGAGGGGGCTGGTGGCGGCCCAGCCGATGCTGAAGGCGAAGCCGGCGAAGGTGAGGATCATCAGGACGATGCCCGCGCCGAAGGCGCTGGTGGAGGTGAGGACGAGGCCGAGCATGAACAGGGCGACGTTCGAGCCGAGGCCGTAGCCCCAGAGCTTGGCGCGGCGGGACCGGTGGGCGGACGCGCAGGCGGCGCAGCGGGGGACCGTGATCGTCAGTTGCCGCCAGGTGATCCGCCGGGTGTAGAACTCGGTGAGCTCCTCCTTGACCTCGCCGTGCATCTTCACGTCGAAGCCGGCGCCGTCGCGGGGCTTGTTCTCCTTGCAGAACCAGCAGGTGGCGTACACCTTGTTGTCGCGGACGGTCGCGAGGTTGTCCGCGATGCGCGACCTGACGTTGGGCGAGTTCGCGGTGGTTTCGGCTCTTTCGAGGACGCCTTCGGCGGGGAGCCAGTCCTCGGTCTCGTTGATGTAGAGGACGACGCAGCGCATCACGGTATCGGCGACCTCGTCGCGCAGGCCCTCCAGGATGGAGTGGTCGGCGGGCAGCACCATGCCGAGGCCGGTGAGGACGGGTTCGGCGCGTTCGAGGAGGCGGATCGCCTCGCCGTAGCCGTCCTTGGGGGTGGCGTCGGCGCGTTCGAGGGCCGACTGGCTCTGGGATCTCAGGCGGGACGCGTCGGGGCCGACGGCGTCGCGGAGCGACGTGTCGATCAGGGCTGTGTCGAAGCCGGAGCCGCGCATGATGGTGATGTGGGCGGACGCCCTCTCATTGTTTCCGTCCTGCGATTCCTGGACGGCCAGGCGCGCGCTGATCGCCAGGAGCGCGGACGGGAGGCGTTCGCGGAGTTCTTCGGCGGCGCGGGGGCCGATGCGGGGGTCGTCGGCGGTGCGGGCGCGGGCGGCGACGAGGTCCCAGAACGTGTCGGTGTCGAGGGTGGTTCGCCAGTGGCGCAGTGCCCTTTTCCACTGTTCGGGGTCGTTGTCGTCCAGGGCGCGGGCGTGGGCCAGGACGGCCTGGTTGTGGGCGGCCACGGCGGCGGGGCGTCCCGGGCCGGGGGTCGTCCAGAGCTGTTCGGCGTCGTCGGCGCGGCCGTCGCCGAGGGCGGTGAGGGCCTCGTCGCCGTCGTGCGACGGCCAGAACCAGAACAGCTCGTCCTCCAGGCGGCGGACCGGGTCGCGGAGCCGCTGGATCGCGCGCTGGGCGTCGTCGGCGTCGGGTGGCGGGTCCAGGGGGAGGAGCGCTGAGCCGGTGCCGGGGGCCGCGCCGAACTTGGCCTTGACCTGGAGTTCCTCCGAGCGGCGGCGGATGTCGCGGGACGAGGCGTCCACCGCGAGGCCGGTGACGCGGAACGGGTTCTCGCGGTAGAGGTCCGGGCCGATCTTGTCGAGGTAGGACGTCTTCGTGGCGCTCATCGTCCACCCGCCGCGGAGACGCGCACGCTGACCGTGCGGTTGCGCGGGTCGGCGGACGCCTTCCCGCCCGGATGCGGGGGCAGGAGGCCGGCCAGCGTCGACACCGAGAAGCGGGCGGTGGGGATCCGCGCGGACGAGCGCAGCACCTCCCGGACGACCGTCGCGCGCAGCATGCCCAGCTCGGCGTTGCTCGCGTACCCGCCGCCGGGGTGGACGGCCCGGCTGTCGGTGTGGCCGATCACCGTGACCGCGATCTGGTCGGCGTAGGGCCGCAGCTGAGCGCCGAGAACCGTCAGGGTGGTGCGGCCTCGGGCGGTGAGGGTCGCGTCGCGGCGGAAGAGGCCGCGGTCGAAGGTGACCGCGATCTCGGCGCCGCGGCGTTGCGCATGGATGCCGGGGCCGTCGAGTTTGAGTGCCGCGATCGGGTTCGGGGATGGGGGTGGGGATGGCGGCGTGGTGGGTGCGGGCGTGGTGGGCTGCGGCGGGTCGGTGGCGTCTCTGTCCTGCCAGACGTCGGCCAACATGACGAAGGCGAGTAGCACCACTGCGGCGGTGCCCAGGCGGAGCGCGGAGCGTGCGAGGAAGAAGCGGCCGGGGGACGCCGCCCTTGCCCGGATCGCGGCGATGCGGCGGCGTCCCTCCGCGGCGCCGGGGTCGCCAGGGGAGAGGGCGGCGACCTCGGCCCAGCAGCGGTCGGCGTCGTCGAGCCGGCCCTGCTGCGCGTACACGCGGGCCTTCAGGTCGAGCGCAACC